>NZ_JAFLMX010000238.1:0-1258 GCF_017849675.1 Alteromonas sp. AO-Serp | reverse complement strand
CCTTCGGGCCCTTTTTTGTTGGGTGTAATTACTTTAAAGATTACTTCAAAACACGAGATAAAGGACTTACCACACCCTGCGCACCTTGCTGGAGCACGTGAGTATAAATTAGCGTGGTCTTTACGTCTGAATGGCCTAACTGTGTTTGCACCGTTCTAATATCAGCGCCCGATTGCAGCAAATGCGTTGCAAAAGAGTGGCGTAGCGTATGAGGCGTAACTTTCTTTTTAATGTCACAAGTTTTTGCCGTGTTTCGTATTGCCTTTTGTATACTCGATTCATCAATATGATGTCGTCGCACTTTTTTGCTTTCAGGGTCGACAGACAATCGAGAAGAGGCCTTTCCAATATATCGCGTTGCAAGAACGCCAGTGCATTTAGCGCGCTAGCTTGAGTGGCCGGAGCCACATTTTTAGCGTTAACTAAGTGAGACAAAAACACTTCAACTTCTTTGTCTCCCATTTCAGATGGGTGCTTATTATTGAAGCGGATAAAGCTAATTATCCATTTACTGTAAAGCTCTATGGAGCGCTTTGCATAGCGACGGTTGTGCATATGCTCAATCACCATTTGCATGAACATTGATTTCATTTTTTTGATTTTAATTACTGTAAATAAAAACAGAATTGCGGTTTTTGACTCGTCCGTAAAATAAGAAGGAAAGATTCCGTACTTAAGTACGGTGTTTTCAGATACTAAGTGTAGGTTATTGATGGAAGTGTATTTACGTGCGAAAGTGGCAAAACTATAAACGTGATATATGGAAACTATCCACTTTGCATAAAGGATTTTTTCCTTACACTAAATTGTTATGTGCTTGGATTAACATGCAAAAGGAAAACGGCGATACTGAGATTGCTTTTTTGGCAGCTCTTTTTTACTGGGTAGTCACTATTGCAGCTGGCTGGATGTCAAAATCTGTTTTCGAAGCATGGCAAAACGGAACGGCTTTCGAGCTAGTAAGCAGAAAGGCTAGATTTCTAAATTTTTTTCCTACCTGGTTCGTTTTTATAGTTTCTATAGTAGCTGTAGCATTTATGGCTTTTTTAGCGGTCAAGCAAACGCTTAAATTTGTCCGTTATCTGCGTGACTAATATGCTGCTGTTTTTATTCGCACATAACACATATGAGCCTCCGGGCTGTCAATGAAAAAAGATAGTCCTTTGACCACTATTTCAAGATCAATACCGTTGCCTTTTTAGAACTCGTTTACTTCGTTTGTCATGGCTGATGTTAGGCAAATCGCCTACGTCAAACA
>NZ_JAFLMX010000187.1:0-10352 GCF_017849675.1 Alteromonas sp. AO-Serp | reverse complement strand
CCAGCCAGCAGTAGAATGCTGGTTAAAAGTGATGGTTTTGGTTAGTTGGCGGAAAAGGCTTCCGCCCTAGTCAGGTGCCGATAAAGCTAGGCGGCATCTGACTTCTTAGCGTCTTTTTTTTCAGATGACACCCCGCTGGGTTTTGCTAGCTGTTGTGAATGTTTGTTAGTTGTAGGCGCTTGGTTGGCGCGTGACGAAACGGTTTCAACCTTCTTTTGTTTGTCGTAAAGGAAAGTTAAGACTTCATGTCTGTAGTGGTTGTACTGCTTGTTATCTGCAAGTGCTAATCTATCTCGCGGACGCGGCAACTCAATATCCAGAATTTCGCCAATGGTGGCTGCCGGGCCGTTATTCATCATAACAATGCGGTCTGATAGCAATACCGCTTCATCCACATCGTGAGTAATCATAATAACCGTGTTACCCAAATCAGCATGAATTTCCATTAGCGAGTCTTGAAGGTGAGCGCGAGTTAGGGCGTCTAGCGCACCGAACGGTTCATCCATTAGCAGCACTTTTGGCTCCATTGCCAACGCTCGTGCAATGCCCACTCGCTGTTTCATACCACCTGATATTTCACTGGGTAATTTATCAAGGGCGTGGGTCATGTGCACAAGCTCTAGGTTGTGCATGATCCAGTCACGCATCTCGTTTTTACTCTTGCCTCGCATGGTCGATTTTACGGCCAGCTCAACATTCTTGTATACCGTAAGCCAAGGTAATAAAGAATGGTTTTGAAAGACTACTGCGCGTTCAGGTCCAGGCTGCTTCACTTCTGCGCCATCTAAAATTACGCCGCCGGTAGTAGCTTGGTGCAAACCTGCGACGATATTCAGCACCGTTGATTTACCGCAGCCCGAATGGCCAATTAACGACACAAATTCACCTTTGCTGATTTTAAGATTTACATCTTGAAGCGCAGTAAATGGCCCCTTCGGTGTGGGGAAGTCGATACCCACCTGCTCTAACTCTAAGTGTTTAGTGTGCATAAAATTCTCCTCAAAATTAGCGTAGTACGCTCGACTTGTCCCAGCTTACAGCGCGCTGAATCGATAACATTAGGCGGTCTAGTACAAAGCCAATAGCGCCAATGGTGAGCACTGCTACCATGATTCTCGCTAGCGACTCCGAACTTCCGTTTTGGAATTCATCCCACACAAACTTTCCTAGGCCCGGGTTTTGGGCAAGCATTTCTGCCGCAATCAGTACCATCCAGCCAATACCAAGCGACAATCTAAGTCCTGTAAAAATCATGGGGATAGAAGATGGAAGTACTATTTTGGTGAGATGAGCAAACGGCGTAAGGCGCAATACCTTGCTTACGTTGATTAGGTCCTTATCAATATTTGATACGCCTACTGCGGTGTTAATAAGGGTTGGCCATAAACAACAAAGCGAAACCGTAAAAGCAGAGGTCACGAATGATTTAGAAAAGGCCGGCTCATCGCTGACATAAAGGGCACTTACCACCATAGTCACCAGCGGCAGCCATGCCAATGGAGACACTGGCTTAAATAACTGGATAAGTGGATTTATTGCGGTGTAAGCAGATTTACTTAGACCACATAGTATACCCACGGGAACCGCCACGACTGATGCAATTAAGAATCCAACCATGACGGTGTAAAGGCTTGTCCATATCTGATCAAAGAAGGTTGGCGCACCGGTGAATTCTCTAATTTTTGGCTGATAAGTAGGGTCCTGCGCTACACGCGCTGCATTTCTTGCTTCTTGACGTTGATAGAAAGCGTCCGCTTTTTCACGCTGTGCAATATGTTCGTCAATTAACGCACCGGCTTGCTCAAAAACTTGTGCAGGCCCTGGGAACTGCCCCAGCGACGTGTCGATACTTTTTGCTACACCATTCCAAATGGCCAAAAACATCAGCAAGCCAATAACAGGCAGCAGCAACGCAGGCGTGGATTGATATAAACGGCTCAACAAAGAGTTGGCGTTTGACGGCGACGATGGAAGGCGAAGAATGGTTGTCATCTTGCTCATTGCTTGCTCCTGACACTTGATGTGCGCTTTTGCGCTGTTTATGCCCCGCCCTAGTTAGAACTGAAGGCAGGGCTATTAAATCAGACACTTACAGTACAGTGTCGCCCTTCAGACCAATCTTAAATTGCTCTAAGTAAGCGTTAGGCTTGCTTCCGTCAAACGTCACGCCATCAATGAATTCGCTCTGAGGCGGCTTGTAGCCCGTTTCCGTCCCAAACTCTGGAAAGTCAGACGCCTTAGCTTTACCTTCGGCAATCAGTGCTTTAGCAGCCTGAGCATAAACTTCTGGTTTATAAACTTTTTTGGCTGTCTCTTTATACCAATCGTCAGACTTAGCCTCTGAAATTTGACCCCAGCGGCGCATTTGTGTGAGGTACCAAATAGCATCACTGTAGTATGGGTAAGTGGCGTTGTAGCGGAAGAACACATTAAAATCAGGCACGTCGCGCTTGTCACCTTTCTCGTATTCGAAAGTGCCTGTCATGCTGTTAGCCAGTACGTCTTCATCTGCACCTACGTAGTTACTTTTAGCAAGAATCTTTACCGCTTCAGGACGGTTAGCATTGTCGTTTTCATCCAGCCACATTGCCGCTCGAATTAGGGCTTTAACCACGCGAATGTGCGTATTTGGGTATTTGTCAGCCCAGCCTTGGCTTACGCCGAACACTTTTTCAGGGTTATTTTTCCAAATTTCGTAGTCGGTGATCACAGGTACACCAATACCTTTAAACACGGCCTGTTGATTCCATGGCTCGCCTACGCAGTAGCCATAGATGGTGCCGGCTTCCATCGTCGCTGGCATTTGCGGTGGGGGGGTGACTGACAACAGTGCCTGAGCGTCAATTTGGCCCGCGGTATCGCCTTTATGCGGCGCATAATATCCAGGGTGAATTCCACCTGCCGCAAGCCAATAGCGTAACTCGTAGTTGTGTGTAGAAACTGGAAATACCATTCCCATGTTGAACGGCTTTCCAGCGTTGCGGTATTCATCAACCACTGGCTTTAAATAATCAGCTTTAATAGGATGAACTGGCTTGCCATTTTCCTGTGGAATATGGGCCTTCATTTTGTCCCAAATTTCATTAGAAACGGTAATTCCATTACCATTGAGGTCCATACTGAACGCTGTTACCACATGCGATTCCGTGCCGAAGCCAATGGTTGCTCCAAGGGGCTGGCCAGCCAGCATATGAGCGCCATCTAATTGGCCGTCGATTACGCGATCAAGCAGCACTTTCCAGTTAGCTTGCGCTTCCAATGTAACGTAGAGGCCCTCATCTTCAAAAAAGCCTTTTTCGTACGCCACAGCAAGCGGTGCCATATCAGTGAGCTTGATAAAACCAAACTTAAGTTCTTCCTTCTCAGGCCAGCCTACCGCTGGCGCTTGTGCTGCCACACTCGCAGAAAAACTTGCTACAGAGACGGCAAGTGCTGCACATACTCCAGCACTCGCCGTTCGAAAGCGTTTTAGCAGTGATGTTGTCTTTAACCCAGTCATACGTGTTCCTCGTAGCCAAAAAAAAACCCACCAGCGTACGACGTTTAACCGTCGAGCATGGTGGGCTTCGTTGCCGTGTTTGTAATATCGGAGTTCTTACAAACGCATCAAGTTGTTAATGGTAAGTCAGGAATTCCCGCTCACACACCTCATCTTTAAGGGAGGTTTATTAAAAGCTTTAGCTTATAAAACCATCTTTATTTTTTATTATTATGCACTTGCCATAAATGCCGGAGATGATGATGCTTCCTTACCGTTCTCCGCTGAATCCTATTTGTTTACCCTATGGTAAGTGTTGTGCACTCCACTCTGCCATCGCATTTGTGTTTGCACCCGTTGCTTTGTACAGCAACGTTGTTGTTGCACGGATTAATTAGCACCCATCGTGCCAGAAATGTAAGCCATTAAAATTTATGAACATTTACACTATTGAGGTAAGAGAAAAGTGAGAATGAATTCGTTTTGGTGCACCAAAACAGGGGGGGGGTGTTCAACCTTGGTGCGCGAAAGCAGATACCAAGGTTGAACAAATATGGCCAATGACTAAAGCTGTCTGATTGTGTCGCTAATTTTCTAGAGGCGTTTAGTAAATTGCCCGATAGCGTTTACCACTTCATTGGCACCGCTTTGGATTTCGCTCATTGCTTTGCCTGACTGCGTTGAATACTCTAAGGCTTCGCGCGCTTTTTCCTGACCCGCTTCAATTAACTGAACTGCATTTTCTGTTAACTTTCTGTTTTCTACGACAACGTTTACGATTTCTTCAGTTGCGCTACTGGTTCGCGACGCTAGCTGCCTGACTTCATCGGCTACTACCGCGAAACCACGCCCTTGATCGCCTGCACGTGCAGCTTCAATAGCAGCGTTAAGCGCCAATAAATTAGTTTGGTCGGCAATTCCGCTAATACTTTTAACCAAGTCCGCAACTTTTTGGGATTGCTCATCAAGGTCCTTAATACCTTCACTCGCATTACCCATCTGTTTCGTTAATTCGTTCATCGCCTTAACCGTAGAATCGAGCACTTGGTTACCCTTACGTGCTTGCTCTCCAGTTTCTTGCGAAATGTTGAATGCAACGTTGGCGGCTTCAGAAATGGCGAACTCCCGCTTCATTTGCTCTGTAATTACCGTTGCGAATTTTACTACTTTATAAAGCTGACCATCTTCGTTTCTGATGGGGTTATATGACGCTTCTAGCCACACTTCATTCCCTCGGCTATCAATGCGTTTGTAGCGTCCAGATTCTAACTGTCCTTGCGCTAACCCACGCCAAAATTGTTTATATTCTTCCGAGTTCGCCTCTTGCTCTGTGCAAAAGATCCTATGATGCTTTCCAACTATTTGCTCCAGCTTGTAGCCCGTACCTTTCAAAAAGTTCTCGTTGGCTTTTATGATGGTGCCATCAAGGTTGAACTCAATAACAGCAGAAGAGCGATGAAGCGCGGCAATCATATCTCTAAGCTCATTACTGTAAGAAATATTGCGCGTTTGCTCTGCCATATAGAAAGAAATACACTTCACATTTCCATAGGCGTCGTCTATTGGCTGTATGATTCCTCTTACCCAAATCTCACGACCTTGTGCATTATTGAAGCTAACTGCGCCATGCCAATGACGATGATTTTTAACAGCGCCTAGCATATCTTGAACGTCCGATTTCTTAAGCGATTTCGGATCCATTAGGCTTTCAAGAGACTTCCCTTCTAGCTCTGAAATCTTAAATCCTGTTGCTTGAGTACATAGATCATTAATTGCACGTATACGTCCATCTGCATTCAACTCAATGTACAACATTTCTTCACGAAGCTCTTCCTTAACCGTTTGATATGCCGCCAGTTCCTTTTCCAAGCGTTGGTTTTCGGCTATCAACTCTTTATTTTTGAAAAACATCCCGCGCTCCTAATGAACTTCGTTTCACGCATTATTTATCAGCCGACTTAGCTCATAACGAAGCCACCCTGACAAAATAGGCACTGGCGTATCACACTGAAATACGGTTAGTTGTCTGAAACGATAAGCTAGTTTTTGTTGGTTTTGATTAAAGATAGCAGAGGAAATGAAGTTTATTGATGTTTCACACAAATAAAACTGAAGTTTTTTTGTTCAATAAAGACTAGAGATAGCCCAGTTTGGGGATTGACATAAACCCGCCTCTTTTTACTATACAAAAATACTCATGGCAGCGATGAAAACACGCAGCGATTCCGGCCGCCCGTTTTGGCGTCGTACAAAGCTTTATCAGCGGTATTAAGGATCGAAGTTAACGTCCAGTTGTGGTGATTAACGAAATTGACCGTTGCAACGCCCAAACTTGCGGTAATTACGGGTGAAACTGTGCTCTTGCTGTGCTCTATCCCTAATGATTCTATCGCATCTCGAATCTCTTCAGCTTTCACCTTCGCGCCTTTCTCATCGGTATTGGGCAAAATCGCTACGAACTCCTCACCACCGTATCGAGCACAAAAATCAGTGTTACGGGTAATGACTTCATTAAGCCCAATAGCGACGGCTTTCAGGCATTCATCCCCTTTAGGGTGACCATAATTGTCATTGTAAAGTTTGAAACTATCGACATCCAAGATAACTACCGTCAACGGCCAGTCATACCGTTTTGACATCGCTATTACCTTTTCCATTTCCATTTCAAATGCCCGTCGGTTTGGGATGTTAGTCAGCGGATCGCTGAGTGACAAACGAATCAATTCGGTTTCTTGGCTCTTCACTCTCTCAAAATACAGTGCGAAGGTTTTAGCCAGGCGAGATATCTCGTCACTGCCTTCGAAGCTTGCTACTTCTTCACTATTTTTTTCAACCAAGTTGGTTAAAGCAATTAAACGCAGAATAATACGTTTGTAGATATAGAAGATGATGGCGCAACAAATAATCATCACAATTAATGAAAGTGCCAATGACAGGGTTATTTGTTTGGACACAGCCTGGTTGGCAGACAATGCGTAAAATGAGGTGTCTTTTGTGATTGAAGATGCTCTAAACTCAATATTTGACGCGACTTCTTCAGCCAAGTGCTCAACAAAACTGCCTCGCCCTCTTGAACGTCCACGAATGCGCATGACATTAGCTTGTTTATCAATCATGCCCCATTTACCTAATACCCCCTCCTCTAGCGCACTTACCAGTTCGCTGCTGCGCTTGTCGAGCGTTGTCGCCTCACGCAAGGAAGCGATGCTTTCTTCAATATTGTCCTCTAACTTGCGTAACTCATGCAGTTGGAACTGCTGATTTATTTGGGCAATTTGTAATATCAGAGGAACCAGCGTTTGAGAGGATTGAATACCCACATACTGCGATTTATTGTCTTCAAAAATATTGTTCAAGTAAGTAAATAGTACTTCCCTTTCCACCCGCACTTCTTTTTCGACATCAATCCGCTGACGCACTAATGCGTTTAGTTCTTCTATTTCTAATGTAAGTACATTCAGCTGCGTCGCTAAGTACTTGTCTCCTTGCTCAAGCTTCAAATTGGAGGAATCCAAGCGCTCTATCGCTTCATCCAACTGGGTTTTGACGATACGCCGAGACGATTGGCTCTCAGACGATGTCAATCGCGCAGTAAGTGAAATTAAGTGCTGAACTTCACGCGTAATTTCAGTAGCTTGGCTAAGAGTGGGGATAGAAGACGAGGTGATATCGTCAAGCACTTTTCGCACGTCATTTAAACGCAGCAGCGACAAAACCAGTATCAAAAGAAAAAATCCCATCACACTGCATTGCGCAATGATAAACAGATACAAGGTCTTTTTCTTATGCTGCATCTGATCAACCGCCTTTTGCCATGTTTATTATGCGGTTATCAGTTTTAGGCTTTATATCGTATTGATTGACGATGGCCTGCATCACAAGGTCAGATATTTGAGGGGGACGTGTACTCAAGGCCGGACGCTTTTCGGTATTCTTTAACGCATAGAAACCGTCTCCGCCATTAGCCAGAAAGTTACTTGTAGCCAGCGAATAGGTTTTCGACTTATCTATTCGCTTTCCATTAATGGTGACATTTTTTACTCGTTGAAGCACTTTCGCTGAAGGGTCGAAACTATAAGACATACCCGATACATGAGGAAAACCGCCTTTTAAATTTTGATATTGCGAAAGCCCCTCTTCCAGAGCTTGAATTAACTGAGCGCCAGTTATATCCAAAGCCACAACATGCGCACGAAACGGCATTTCGGTGACAATATCTTGCCGAGTAATTGGTGTACCTGCCGTATATTGTTTGTTGCCTCGGATACTGCCTCCGTTTATCAAGGCAATTTCAGTATTGGCATAGCGTTTAATGGTATCCGCGACAAAGTTTACAAAAGGATTCTCTTCACTTCTCACTTCTTTGCGCGCAGTCGAAACGGCAATCTTCCATTCGCCAATTTGGATATTTAACAACCGTTTTAGGCGCGCTTCATACTCAATGAGTTGCTCGTTTAACTCAGCATCAGCCTCTATATCTTCTAACGGCTGTTCTATATACGACGTTGCTTGCCACCCAGCATTTTTCACAAAACTAGCAACGACAGCGGTTCCCTGCTGTGTAAGTACCATACTATTAGGATGACGCGTAGTTTCGAGCATATTTTTCTCGTCCAAGCGACTGTCTGTTATAAAAGCGACATCAATAATACGTTTGTTCAGCATGGTATTAATAAAAGGAAACGGGTAGGAATAGTGCAGCAAAATAATATCTGCGCCTTGCTGTCGCAATCTTTTAGACTCCTCCATGATGGCTTTTTGAGGAGGCGTTATAGCAATATCAGATAATTGGTACTCTTCTATCACTCTCTCATGTAAAACTGATATAACACCAAGAGTTAATTCTTCTTTTTCTACAATCACAGAAGTGTGCAGGCCATCAGGGGAGCGCCCCACTCGGTTATCTATTACGTTGCTGGCTACCAATGGAAAGGCTGCTTCATAAGAACGAAGAGATAATTCATCCTCATAGAAACTAAATTCTCTCTTTGTGACCCCCATCACATCTGGCTCAAGGGAATTGAGAATATCAATAATGTGGGAGCCACGGTCAAACGAGGATAGCGCGCTCGGCCCAATCGAGCCGCCGCCGAAAATGAAGAAGACGGTTTCACTAATTTGCCGCTGTTGTTTTACGAGGGTTTGAAGATTAGCGTAACGCCCTGTGCGTGCGTCGCTAATATTAGGCATATCTGCGGTTAGTACGAAAGTTACGCTAGAGGTTGTGACCTGTTCTCGATTTTCAGATACAGCATAACCTGCTCGAAATAAGAGCGACAGGCTAGCTAAAAATACGAGCCATTGCGTGATTCGCATAACACCACTTAAGGAAAACTTGTTAATACTATTAACAAGTATAGCAACGATTAAGTCAATGCGACGATTGGCTATTTTTCCTTAAAAAGAAGGGCTTTATATCAAGCAATATAGATAATTGCCCGCTCAGAAAACGCAGGTGACCTTAAAATGGCGTTGCGCTTTTATCGCGCTGTGCCCAAAGCTGCCTTGCCTGCGACAAGGCATCTGCAACATCACACTTTTGTAGCAGTACCAAATAGCTGGCAAGTGTGCTTAAGATGGCTTGTTCACCGTAAAGGCTATTCGCGTTACCCGCCCACACATCAAGCATGTCGTTAACGTTCATGTCTTTATCTTTAAGCGCCCATTTGTCAGCAACCACCGGCATTATTACTTCTTCGGTCTCACCATTTCGGGTAATAAATAGCTCAGTTTCCCGCTCACCATTAACTTCAGGATCTCCGCCATCACCACGAAAACAAAGCGCATCTATAGATGGATAATTTTCATTAACGCGGCAGTGTTTGTGGTCAAGATGCATATGGTAAACGCCCTGTACGCAAAATTGTGCAGCGGTGGGATTCAACAACCTTGCGAGGGTGTTAGCGCATGAACGCAGACCAAACACTTCACGAAGCTTAATAATTGTGTCGAGCGCAGGCAGCAAATAAGACAAATCAAGGTAAGTCACCCCTTTATCCGTTAACTGCTGTTTGGCATCTTCAATACTGCTAACTTCAGACAGGCCCAATTGGGGTAACGCTATACTTGCATAAAGGCGTCCCGAACCCGGTTCATGCGCACCGTGGAGCATAACCGAGTAACCATTGTTGGCTAGAACCGCTACGGCCAATAAGTACCACGGTAACTGGCGACGCTTTCCCGCGTAGCAGCCAATATCTAACGTGGGGGTGAGGTTTTTAACTTCTGGCTCTATCAGCTCTCTGCATGCATCGACAAAGCCAATAACTTCTTCTGGTGTTTCTTCACGGGTACGCAGCAACATAAGAAATGCGCCGCGTTGATCGCCTGTCACTTCATTGGCCAATACCATTTTCATGGCATGATAAGCCTCATCACGGGTAAGGCTACGCCCCCCTTTTTGACCTTTTCCAATAATTTTTATGTATTCACTAAATGGTTGCTGCATGCTTGGATGAATGTAATAGAAGAGTATTTACCTGTTGACGAGACTCTACCACCTTTCCAAATATAAGTAACGTAGGCCCCGTTAAATTTGCTGCTTCTACCTTGCTATGAATATCGGCAAGCACGCCAGTAATCACGCGCTGTTCAGGCGAAGTGGCATTTTCAATTGCCGCTACTGGCCATGTGGTTGGCACGTTGTGATGAATCAAGCCTTTGCATAGCCCTTCAAGTCGGCTTAGCCCCATATAAACCACCATGGTTTGCTTCAATACATTTTGCGCCATGGGTGCCATCTCTGGCCATTGATCCACGTCCTTAAAATGTGCGGTCATAAAACACACCGACTGAGCACAACACCTGTCGGTTAAAGGGATCCCCGTATAGGCTGACACACCCGATGCTGCCGTAATACCAGGAACAATAGCAA
>NZ_JAFLMX010000079.1:0-8237 GCF_017849675.1 Alteromonas sp. AO-Serp | reverse complement strand
TCATTATACCAATACGCATAGATCATTACCCACTCAGCAAGAGTTAAAATGTTCGTAATCGCGGCGTGCTACCGCAGGTATAGTGGTTCTACATCAAGGTGACACAACAAAGACTACGGACATTTTAAACTCGCCCTTCGGGAAGGTCTGGCAAGCTTCCTAGCTTCGTTCTGGGAATTTGAAAGGGAACAGCCATTCCTGCATTCCCACGCTTTGCTAGGAAAATTGCCAGCGCCTTCTGAGTGGGTAATGATCTATGCGGATTGGTATTACACCCACAGCGGCAGCTGTTTCGTTGGCTTAGACCCTTGTCGTAACGGCCTGAAATAATCTTTATTTTGATAAAACTTCGCATCCTGCGGTGAATGCCATAAAGGCACGCCTAACAAAGGAAGGGGCTTTAAGAGCGGTGTGACCTGAAAAGCATCGAGTGCTGAAATTCGGGCTGACATTGCATCGTCGAGTACGGCGCGTTGTTGCCATTTATCGAGCTCACTAAATCCTTGAGGCACTGAAACCGCGAGCCACTTTCCAGTAAGCCCAATAAACGGGTTCAGCATCATTTCTAAATTCGCATGCCCAAATACATAGGGCGTTACTTCAGCATGCCAACGCCCTCGATTTGCTAGAAATACCTGTTCCCATTCATGGGTGGCCAGTTGCTGTAGGAAAACTTCTAGCGATTCAACGCCACTTGGTCTGGGCTCTTCTATCGCCAGCACCACGCCACACTCATCAAAGTGGGTAATCCGATTGCGACGTGCGGTGCGAGGGTTTACGCCGTACGCCTCGATATCGCTTATATGCAGTTCATTTAATAAGGATTTTGTTTTGGGAAACTGCAGCCAGATTAGTGCATTAAACAAATCGTGCCAGCTTTGCTCTCTGGTAGGGACAACCCCATCTTCACTAATAATCGTTTCATAGTAACGCTGTTCATCTTCTGAAAACTGACTCTGTCCTTTAAATACAGGCCCCGTCCATTGCTTGTGATATCTAGATGTAAGTTCATTAAGCACATCAGGAGATGGAAACTTACTATGACTCGTTAAACCGAGTTCATCTAAAAGAATGGTTACAGGATAACTTGCGTGTTTTTTTAAGTAGTCTTTACAGAAAGGGATTGAGTCTGATTGCATATCAACTATTGGTTCGCTCTGGGGTTTTCTCTATACTGAGCAAGTATTGTAGAGCAAACAGAGACTAACAATGAAAAAAATGTTTTTGCCATTGCTTGTACCTACCCTTCTGGGCGTAAGTGCTTGCACACCTAACAACGACAGCGCGTCACAAAATCAGTCTGCGAAAAAAGAGATGCCTGTGGCGTCTAACTTTGACAGTGTTTACAACAATATTTCAGACGCCGATATTCGCGAGCCATTAAAGGTACTGTCTTCAGATGAGTTTGAGGGCCGTTTACCGACGACTGAAGGCGAAAAGAAAACCATTGAATACTTGGTTAGTGAATTTACCAAAGCGGGACTTAAACCGGGTAACGGGGATAGCTTTTTACAAAAAGTAGCCCTTATGGAAATTACTGCTGACCCAGATATGACCATGACTATTGGCGACAATAACTTCGCGTATAAAGAGCAAATGGTTGCCTCTTCTAAGCGAGAACAGAGCTCAGTTTCCCTTGAAGATTCAGAATTAGTCTTCGTTGGCTATGGTGTGAATGCACCAGAGTACGACTGGAACGACTACGAAGGGTTAGATGTTGAAGGCAAAACCGTCGTCATGCTAATTAATGACCCGGGATTTGAAAATCCAGAAAGTGGTAAGTTTCAAGGCACAACGATGACCTACTACGGTCGTTGGAGCTACAAATATGAAGAAGCGAGCCGTCAGGGCGCCGCTGGCGCCATTATTGTTCACGAAACAGCCCCTGCCTCTTACGGCTGGTCAGTTGTTGCTAACAGCTGGAGCGGTCCGCAGTACGGCCTAGTAAGTGCCGACAAAGGAGCAAGTCGTGTGGCTGTTGAAGGTTGGTTAACGTTAGATGCGGCGAAAAAAGTGTTTGCTGATGCAGGGCTCGACTTTGACCAAGAGAAAGCAAACGCCATGCAAGGTCCTTACAACAAAGCAATGGATATCAAAGCATCGGTTACGGTTAACAACACCTTCAAAAAGTCAGAGAGCAACAACGTAATCGCGACTCTGCCGGGCGCAGAGTTTCCTGATGAGCATATTATCTACACGGCACATTGGGATCATTTAGGTAAAGATGAGAGCAAAGAAGGCGACCAAATCTATAATGGCGCTCATGATAATGCCACGGGCACTGCGGCTATTCTAGCCATGGCCAAAGCATACTCAGAGTTGACGCCTGCACCAAAACGCTCGGTATCATTTTTAGTAGTAACTGCTGAAGAGCAAGGGCTGTTAGGCAGTAAATATTATGCAAGCAATCCTGTTATTCCGATTGAAAATACGGTTGCAAATATCAACATGGACGCAATGAACGTATTAGGTAAGACCAAAAACGTTGCCGTTGTAGGCATGGGTAAGTCAGAAATGGAAGACTATCTTGAAGCCGCTGCGGCTAAGCAAGGTCGTACACTGACTCAAGAAGACAGACCAGAAGCTGGGTACTACTACCGCTCAGATCACTTCAGCTTTGCCAAGCAAGGTGTTCCAGCACTGTACGCTGAAGGCGGAAATGAACCAGCAGATGAAGAGACAGCCAAATACAGAAAACGTATGAATGTCATTGTTACGGGCTGTTATCATCAAGTGTGCGATCAGTATCGTGACGATTGGGATTTAAGCGGTATCGTGCAAGACACACAAATGCTGTTTGATGTGGGTGTAGGTGTTGCAAATGCAGAGGCTTGGCCGAAGTGGAATGAAGCAAGCGAGTTCCAGCGCCAAAACTAAAACACTTTGACGTAAAAACGCAAAGAAGGGCGCGTCTTCTTTATCGTTAATAAAGGGTTTCTTCGTGAAACCCTTTTTTATTGACCCGCATTAATTTACTACCCTCTACATTTGAACTCACTTCCCTCTATATTAAGCACTGCTTACCGCATTCATAAGCTTACCTTTGCATGGAATTAGGATAAAAATGTTAATAAACGGCTATTTTGGGATAAATGGAATAAGAATTTCCATTTTCTCATCATAATGTACTTGCAATTTCCTGTCAGACTGGCACATTCAGGGGCACGCGAATAAGAATAACAACAAATCATCGCCCACTCGTACGCGAGTACCGACAGAAAAAACTTCTATTATTTTTTTCAACAAGTGAACAGAGAGAATCCGTTATATGTGTGGTATTTTCGGTATCCTTGATATCAAAACCGATGTGTCTGAACTCAGAACCCAAGCCCTCGATTTATCAAAACTTTTGCGCCACCGTGGCCCTGACTGGTCGGGTATCTGGAATAATGACAATACCATTCTTTGTCACGAAAGATTGGCGATTGTCGACGTTGATACAGGGGCGCAGCCTCTTATCAGCCAAAACGATAAACAAATTCTTGCCGTTAACGGCGAGATTTACAACCACAAGCAACTTGCTGCTAATCTAGATGAGCCGTACCCATTTAAAACCCGTTCTGATTGCGAAGTTATTCTTCCGCTTTTTCAGCAAAAAGGCATCGACTTTATCGATGAACTAGAGGGTATGTTTGCGTTCATTCTATACGATGAAGAACAAGACGCTTACCTTATTGCCCGCGACCATATTGGTATTATTCCGCTTTATACCGGTTACGATGAACACGGTAACTTCTATGTTTCATCTGAAATGAAAGCGTTAGCAGGCGTATGTAAGACAATCAGTGAGTTCCCTCCTGGCCACTACCTGTGGAGCAAAGAAGGTAAAATCACCAAGTACTACAAACGCGACTGGATGGAATACGACAACGTAAAAGACAACACCAGCAACCTAGAAGAGCTACGTGTAGCATTCGAGAAAGCTGTGAAGTCACACATGATGTCTGACGTTCCATACGCTGTACTTCTATCGGGCGGTTTGGACTCTTCATTGGTTTCAGCTGTCGCAGCGCAGTACGTTGCAAAGCGCGTTGAAGACGAAGACAAGACAGATGCATGGTGGCCTCGCCTGCACAGTTTTGCTGTAGGTCTTGAAGGAGCACCTGACCTTAAAGCAGCGAAGAAAGTGGCCGACATGATTGGCACCGTACACCATGAAATTCACTTTACCATTCAAGAAGGTTTAGATGCCATCCGTGATGTTATCTATCACTTGGAAACCTACGATACAACAACGATCCGCGCCGCTACTCCAATGTACTTAATGACACGCAAGATTAAAGCGATGGGCATTAAAATGGTGCTATCGGGTGAAGGTTCTGACGAAATTTTTGGTGGTTACCTGTATTTCCATAAAGCGCCAAACGCCAAAGAATTCCACGAAGAAACGGTACGTAAACTTGATCGTCTACATATGTTTGACTGTGCGCGTGCTAACAAAGCCACATCAGCATGGGGTGTAGAAGCTCGTGTACCATTCTTAGATAAGAACTTCATTGACGTAGCTATGCGTTTAAACCCACAAGACAAAATGTGTCTAGATGGAAAAATGGAGAAGTGGATCCTTCGTAAAGCGTTTGATAACGGAGAAACGCTTCCAGCAGAAGTACTGTGGCGTCAAAAAGAGCAGTTTGGTGATGGTGTAGGTTATTCGTGGATTGATTCAATTCGCGATTTCGTTGAAAACGAAGTGACTGATCAGCAACTTGCAACAGCGGAATTCCGCTTCCCAGTTAACACACCAGACACCAAAGAAGGCTACTACTACCGCACTATTTTCGAGAGCTACTTTCCTCAAGAAAGTGCGGCGCGCTGTGTGCCAGGCGGTAAATCTATTGCGTGTAGTACAGCAGAAGCACTTGAGTGGGATGAGAGCTTTAAAAACAATGCAGATCCTTCTGGCCGTTCGATGAAAGGCGTCCACGCTGGCGAGTCTTAATAGACAATCGTACAAGCTGAGCTAACATTTAAAAAAACGCGGCCTAAGCCGCGTTTTTTATTGTCTATTTATTCTTTTGAAGCTTCTGTTTTTGGTTTATACCATAAAGCAGAATTAGTAAGAGGGGTCTCAATGGGTAATAACGGATTTTCGAGAGTGAAAATTTTACGCTCATTAACCCCTAAAGACGCTAAGATTGGGGCGTACGTAGATTCAAATAACGCATCAAAAGAGCCATCTTCAATGGCTCTGTTAAGGCCTGTTTCAATGAGATTCGCTAACGTCTTGTTACTTGAACTTACAAAGTAATACATAGCGGTGGGGTAATACAGCGCCATTGAAGGCTCAAGGTAAAGGTTGTTACGACGACCTTCCACCTCCAGCTCTGCGTCCACTTCCATAACAGAACGAGGAAAAAAGTCCCCTTTACCTTGTTTAATCATGTCATACGCTTCGCGAAACTCAGGCACAGTAAACACGTTAAACCCGTTGGCTTGAAGAATTTTGGTGTCCGGCCATTCTTCACCCTGAATGGGTATAAGTTTACGCATATCGGTCAGCGATAATACATCGTCGAACTTCGTCTTTTTATTTTCGTTAATAACGAAAACACGAAGACCTATAAGCCCTTTTGCGATTGGAATACGAATCGGGGTCAGTTCCTTCTCGCGCTGGCTGTCCGTCATACTCCATACTACGTTAACTTCTCTGTTTTCACGCAGCTGACGCATCGCTTTGCCCGTCAGCAATATACGATCAGAAGGGCGTAGCTCATAATTTACGCCGGTTTTATCGAGCGCAAGTTTAAGCAGTGCTATCGGATATTGAGCACGGGCATCTGAGTCGTCAATCGGACGCGGATAAGTAATTGTCCAAGTAGCGGCCTCAACCATTGATGCAGCAGTAAAAGAACATAAAGCGACGGCCGCTATCACGGCTTTTTTTAGCAGATTAAAGCTATGCATCTTCTTTATGTCCTTTGTTAATTTGATTACTTAAGTGCAAGACGTGTTTGCCACAAAGGCGGCGCATTTCAAACACTTATTCAATACCAATGTATTTATGTGTTTGTAAAGATAGCCGCCAGTTACGTTCAATACAAGTACGCACTGCAAGTTCTGTGGCTCTCTTTTGCTGGCTAATTGGTTGTAAACAAACCTGTTTTCCGTCTAATGACGATACATTAGCAAGCAGCGCATCAAGCTCGTCAATATGCTTTTGCATTGCGATGGGGTGCTTGATTTCATTCGCTCTTTCAAGCGCACTTACTAAGACGTCATATCCGCCTTTCATGTTTATTTTAGGAGAAACCGTCACATACGTACGCGTGTCACAAAGTACTTCAAAAGTACCGCTGGTCTCTATTTGTGTTGTGTATCCGTTGTCGTGAAGTAGGCTCGTCAGAGGACGTAGGTCGTACATACATGGCTCACCGCCGGTAATAACCACATGCTTTGCCACATAGCCTTGTTTCCCAAACTCAGCCAGCAAAGCCTCCTCACTGGAGATGAAATAGGTTTCAGACTCTTCGCTTTTTGTGATCACAGCTTGTGGCGACACACTCAAGTCAGGCTTAATTTCCCACGTATGTTTTGTATCACACCATGGACAGCCCACAGGACAGCCTTGTAAACGAACAAAGATAGAGGGAATACCAGTGTGAGCACCTTCACCCTGGATAGTTTCAAACATCTCATTGATGTTTAATGTGGACATTACAGACAATTTGACACCCTTTAACGATTGTATGTTGGGATTTTACCAAGGATCACATAAAATTCGGGCATAATTTCTTAAATCTTCGAAAAACTATGTCAGAAAACGTTGTTGTTATCTATTCAGGAGGCATGGACTCCTTCACAGTGCTGCATAAGGCGCTAAAAGCAGGCAAAAAAGTTCATGCACTGAGCTTTAACTACGGACAACGCCACAAGAAAGAACTCGATTATGCTGCCAACGTGTGTAACTCGCTTAACGTTCCCCACAAAATTGTAGATATTAGCGCCATAAATACGCTCATAGGGGGTTCAGCGTTAACCTCAGATATCGAAGTTCCAGAAGGCCACTATGAAGAGCCAAGCATGAAACAAACCGTGGTGCCCAATCGCAACATGATTTTGTTATCGCTGGCCGTTGGCTACGCGGTCAGTTTAGACGCTAACGAAGTATACTATGGCGCTCACTCTGGCGATCATGCCATTTACCCAGACTGCCGCCCTGAGTTTGTTCATAAAATGAATGATGTGTGCGGCATTGCGAATTATACACCGGTTACGATTATGACGCCTTATATCGACGACAGCAAAACCGCTATCTTGACCGATGGTCTGTCAATGGGACTGGATTACGGCCAAACGTGGACCTGTTACAACGGCAGAGAAAAAGCATGCGGAAAATGCGGTGCGTGCGAAGAGCGCTTAGAGGCGTTCAAGGAAAATAACGCCGTCGATCCTCTAGAATACGAATAGCGTAATCTGAAATAAAAACACCTCTTATTGTTTATAAGCGCTTTATTCCAAGCGTTTATAAACAATAAGAGGTGTGATCGCAGGTGCTTGTTGCTACTACTTTTGACTCTCTGAAATGAAGTAGCTCAATTCTTTAATACAGTGACGTAATACAGGGTTTAATCGCGTATTTTTTCCATTCATCACAAACAGTTCGTGACTAAATTTAAATAAGCTCCCTTTTGCAATAGGTACAAGCCCAAGTGCGGCGCCCTGCTCTTTCGCCATATAGTCTGGCAGCAAACCAACATATTCGCCGGTCATAATCGCAGACATCGCAGCATCAAATGAGTCTGAAAAAGTTTGAATCGATAATCTGGTTTCATCTTCAATGTAGTTTGCCGACGACAATCCAGAAATACCAATGGCAGGATAATCACCAATTTTTACGCCTTCTGGTAAATCAGTATCGCGATACTTTGCCAGAGGATGTGTAGGCGCACAGTACAATCGCCCTTCAGTTTTAATGCCGACAGGATGAAAGGTTACTGATTCAGGTTTGACCATGTCATAGGTTGAAACAACGAGGTGGCACTCACCAGATAAAGCGACATGCTCAACTTCATTATATAAACGAGTTTGGATATTAACGTGAATATCGTCAAATTTCTTCATTGTACTTTTAACCGCTTTACTTACGGCTAAGTGCATAGAAAGTGGAAGGCCAGCCATTAAGACCAAAGTGATATGGCCTGAGTAGTCATCATGCAGCGATTTCAGATTGAAGACAAAATTGTCGAAGGCATTAAAGATGCGTTTGGTTTCTTGGAAAACCACCTCACCCTCTTTTG
>NZ_JAFLMX010000100.1:0-51142 GCF_017849675.1 Alteromonas sp. AO-Serp | reverse complement strand
CTTCTTCCCCGCCGGGTGTGAGTGAGCTTGAGGCTTGATGGCAGGGGTTGAATTGGCGCGGATTTTATTTTGAATTTTGGGGTTTGGGAAGTTTTTTGTGAGGTGGATTGCGAAAAGACTTATGCTTTTCGCAATCTCAATTATTTTATTAGTCTGCGTTGAACAGGTCGCGGCTGTATACTTTATCTAGTACGTCTTCAATATCGCCCGTTACACGGTTGGCTACGATTACGTCAGAAATTTTCTTAAACTCTTCTAAGTCGTTAACTACGCGTGAATTAAAGAAATCTTCTTCCTTAAGCACCGGCTCATAGACTACAACTTCAATACCTTTCGCTTTTATACGCTTCATGATGCCTTGAATAGCACTTGCTCGGAAGTTATCAGAACCAGACTTCATAATAAGGCGATAAATGCCTACGATCTTGGGACCACGGCTAACAATTGAATCGGCAATAAAATCTTTACGGGTACGGTTAGCATCTACAATGGCCTGAATCATATTGTTAGGTACTTCACTGTAGTTAGCTAGTAACTGTTTGGTATCTTTTGGTAAGCAATAACCACCGTAACCAAAACTTGGGTTGTTGTAGTGATTACCAATACGAGGGTCTAAACCGACACCTTCGATGATTTGTTTAGTGTCTAAGCCATTACGCTCTGCATAGCTATCTAGTTCGTTAAAGTACGCAACACGCATTGCCAAGTAAGTGTTGGCGAAAAGTTTGATGGCTTCGGCTTCAGTGCTGTCGGTGAATAAAACATCGATGTTCTCTTTTATTGCACCTTGCTGAAGCAGTTTTGCGAAAACGTCCGCGCGCTCACTACGCTCGCCTACGATAATACGGCTTGGGTAAAGATTGTCGTAAAGCGCTTTGCCTTCACGCAAAAATTCAGGCGAAAAGATAATATTGTCAGAACCAAAACGGGCTTTTGCATCTTTAGTAAAGCCTACCGGTACGGTCGATTTTACAATCATCACAGCATTAGGGTTGATTTCCATCACGGTTTTGATTACTGCCTCTACACTACCAGTATTGAAATAGTTGGTTTGTGGGTCGTAATCCGTAGGTGTAGCAATTACCACATAGTCAGCATCTTTATATGCTTCTTGCGCATCCAAAGTTGCTTTTAGGTTTAACTCTTTTGTTGTCAGGTATTCGGCTATCTCTTTGTCTTCAATTGGAGACTTTTTGTTATTCAGCATTTCGACTTTTTCAGCTACCAAGTCAACTGCTTTCACTTCATTGTGCTGCGCAAGTAACACTGCATTTGAAAGCCCCACATAGCCTGTGCCTGCTACGGCTATTTTGAGCTTCTGCATAGTACTATCCATTTAAATTCTCTCCAGTTTTGTACAAATAAATTTCGATAACTACACAACTAATATCGCATAGTAATTTTAAACAATGATGAACACTACGCCTAACTTCCCTAATTCTTGAAATAGTGTATCAAAACTATGTTTTATGCACATGCATCAACTATGCCTTTGTCACTCAATCTTTAACTCGGCAGCATTTTTTATTGAAAAGTTCTCTCGCTTAAGAGTCAAGTTTGGATTATAAGCCGGATCACACTTTATAAATGCGCGCCATGTAGTTTGTAAAAACGATAATTCTCGATTAAAACGCGCAGCCTTTTCGGGCGAGATATCTAGTCCTCTGCTAACCGACTCATGATGGAAAAGCTCAGCTTCTGCACAATAGACGTTCTGAACACCTAAACTTTTTACTTTCAAACAAAAGTCCACGTCGTTAAAGGCAACAGAAAGGTTCTTTTCGTTCAACCCGTGTACGGCATCGAAGTGTGCGCGTTTAACTAACAAACAAGCAGCTGTAACGGCACTATAGTTATTTGTAGCGACGATCCTATTTAGGTAACCCGCATGAGACCGAGGAAAATTCTTATGTGCGTGACCGGCCCCGCCACCATACCCTAATACGACACCAGCATGCTGGATACGCGTATCGGAATAAAGCAACTTTGCACCAACACAGCCAACGCTTTCTCGCTCAACGTAACCAACCATATATGTTAGCCAATTAGGCGATATGACCTCAATATCATTATTGACTAACCCAAGAATGGAACCTTTTGCATGTTCAACACCGAAGTTATTAATTGCAGAGTAATTAAATGGCGCTGGATAACGAAGAACTCGAACCTTATTCAAAGTGTCTAAATAGTCAAAGTACTCAATACTTTCCTGCTCGTCAGAGCCGTTGTCAATGAGCAATATCTCGTAATTTTTATATGTTGTTTTTTCTAGAATTGATTCAATACAAGCTTTAACCAGTGCTTTCCCATTTTTCGTGGGGATGATTAAGCTCACCAGTGGATTTGTATTGGGCCAGCAAAGTCGGTTTACGTTAAACTTTTCATCCAATTCAACTGTAGCTGTTGAATGTCTTTCTATCACCATCCTCACACGTTCTAGCAGTTTTGCTTCATTATTTTCTGTGACTGAAAGATGCACCAAGGGTAACGGCATATGATTAACCATTAAATCATTGATAGATAGAGAAAGTTCAGCAATTACCTCAGCAATCGTTGTTTGATTAGAAATATGTAGCGATTTTAACCGCGAAGTTTTGACCATTACCCCGCTATTAATATATCCCGTAGAATATTGAAGCTCAGGGTTCCAACTTGGTAAGAACCTTGGTGACGTTTTAGTCCCATTACTACTCAACTCGTCAGTATCACAATAGACTAAATCATTATCTTTTAACGCTTTCAAAAGATGGTAAATAGCAGAGCTTTCTAATAGGTCACCACCATTTAGCAATAATGTAGGTAACCTGTCGTCTAACAACGAGATTTTCTTTTCTATTGCACCCGGCGCCAATTCGCCCGTTATTAAGCAAGTTTTCACACCAAGGGTTTTAGTATTTTCCTCTGTCACACCCTGGTTGTCGGTGCCAAATATTACTGCTTGCCACTCGCCAATTTTAGTTATTGAATCTGAGAAAGCAGATTCGTTCACTTCAAGCCAGTGGTTGTATAACGCCTGCGTTTGCTTTGGTGTTGGTGCATCAAAAAATAGCCCAGATTTTCTTACCGACCTTACATACAAACCAGTTAAACGCTCGTTTTGTTTAAGCTTGTCTTTCAGAGTTTTGGGAATTAATTGAAGGGCGGCACGAACAGACCGCATTACTATTTTTTTCATGTAGACGATTTAGAGCCTCAAAAATAAAGAAAGCCGCTTTATATAAAAGCGGCTTATTAGTTTAACACTTGTAAGCTTGTATGGGTATTAGCTACCAGTCCCTAAGCGTTCACCTTGATAGCTCCCATCTAATACCGCTTTCCACCAGCCTTCGTTCGCCAAATACCATTCAACAGTTTTACGAATGCCGCTTTCGAAAGTTTCTTGTGGTTTCCACCCTAATTCACGCTCAATTTTACTAGCATCAATGGCATAGCGCATATCGTGGCCAGGGCGGTCTTGCACATAAGTAATTTGATCTGCGTATTTAGTCTCTTTGGGCTTAACTTCATCCAAAATTGAGCAAATAGTTTGCACCACTTCAATGTTCTGCTTTTCGTTATGGCCACCAATATTATAGGTTTCACCAATCTCACCGTTAAGCGCGACCACCACCAATGCACGTGCGTGGTCTTCAACATACAACCAATCGCGAATTTGATTACCTTTACCATATACAGGAAGTGGCTTTCCAGCTAGCGCATTTAGAATAACCAACGGAATAAGCTTCTCTGGGAAGTGATACGGCCCGTAGTTATTCGAGCAGTTAGTAACTAGTGTGGGTAACTTATATGTACGAAGCCACGAACGCACCAGTTGATCTGAACTCGCTTTACTTGCTGAATACGGTGAGCTAGGTGCATACGGTGTATTTTCTGTAAAGAGTGGAAGCTCTGCTCCTAGTTCAACCTCATCTGGATGAGGAAGGTCACCGTATACTTCATCGGTAGAAATATGATGGAACTTAAAGCCTGCTTTCTTATCGCCTTCTAGTGCAGACCAATACGCTCTTGCTTGTTCAAGTAAGGTGTACGTGCCAACTACATTAGTCTGAATAAATTCGCCTGGGCCGTCGATAGAACGGTCTACATGTGACTCGGCCGCTAAGTGCATAATAATATCGGGCTGGTGCGTATTGAACACGCGCTTTACTTCTTCAGCATCACAAATATCAACTTGCTCAAAGCTATAGCGGTCGCTATTTGAAACTGATGTTAATGACTCTAAATTGCCCGCATAGGTCAATTTATCCAAATTGACTACAGTATGGTCTGTATCGTTTATAAGGTGGCGAACCACGGCTGAGCCAATAAAGCCTGCACCACCTGTTACTAAAATTGTTTTACTCATTTTATTTACCAAAAGTATAATTCTATTTCGACCATTTAGGCTTTCAATTCATCAAGCATATCGGACAACTGCTTTCGCCAGTGAGCGGGCTTGCACGAAGTAAATGCTTCGCGCGCAGTTTGTTTATCCAACACGCTATAGTGCGGGCGCTTCGCTGGGGTTGGGTACTGGCTAGAAGGAATTGGTAATACTGGAATAGTACTACTGAGTAACCCTTTTTCAATTCCAAGCTCTTGAATAGCTATAGCAAAATCGTACCAGCTTGCTACGCCCTCGTCGGTCCAATGATAGACACCTGCTGTTTTATTTTCAGATGCCGATACACACGCTTCAGCCAACCCTTTGGCCCAGGTAGGTGTACCAATTTGATCGTCTATAACAGAAAGCTGTGGTTTTTCACTCATCAAACGCAGCATGGTTTTCACAAAATTATTGCCATGAGATGAATAAACCCAAGCGGTACGAATTAAGCAGCTAGCCTCTGGCAATATTTCAAGCAGTGCTTTTTCGCCTTCCGCTTTTGATTTGCCATACGCACCCTGAGGTTCAATAGGGTCGTCTGTTAAATAAGGCGAACCTTTTTGACCGTTAAACACATAGTCGGTCGACACATGTACCATAAAAACGCCACGTGCTTTACAAAAAGTCGCCAAATTCTTAACGGCAATGGCATTAATGGCATTACACGCTTCGGTGTCTTCTTCAGCTTTATCAACAGCGGTGTACGCTGACGCGTTAATCAAAACATCTGGTGATAGAGGGGCTAAAGAAGCTTCAATGATATCGCTATTTGTAATATCAATATCATCGCGCCCCAACAGTGTAACTTGATGATCGCTATTTTTTAGTTCACGAGAAAGCTCAAATGCTAGCTGACCAGACTTGCCTATAATTACAATATTCATTAATTGCTATTACCCCAAAAAAGCCCCAATAACAATTAGAATGTAGGAGCGTCTACAAATGCTAAACCCGCTTCGTCTTTACCAGACAACGAAGGTTTCTCACCGTTTACCAACGGCCAAGCGATATTTAATGTAGGATCGTCATACTTAACAGACACCTCAGACTCTGGGTGGTAGTAATCAGTACACTTGTACACGAACTCTGCTGATTCACTGGTGACATAAAAGCCATGAGCAAATCCGGCAGGCACCCAAAGCTGGCGCTTGTTTTCGGCAGAGAGTATTACCCCAACCCATTTGCCATAAGTTGGTGAGTCTTTACGCATATCTACGGCTACATCGTACACTTCGCCGCTAACTACTCGTACTAACTTACCTTGAGTTTGCTCCATTTGGTAATGAAGGCCACGAAGAATACCTTGGCGAGATTTAGAATGGTTATCTTGAACAAAGTCTACATCTGCGCATTCTTTTTTAAACCAATCGGTACGAAAGGTTTCTAGAAAGAAGCCGCGCTCATCGCCAAACACTTTCGGCTCAATAATTTTAACGTCAGGGATATCTGTCTTGATTACTTGCATTTACTTTCCGTACTAACGTGCAAATGAATATAAGAAGAAAGGTGGCAATGCCACCTTCTATAACTTGAATATAGGTTAAACTTTTACTCTGTCCTTAAGTACTTTCAATAGGTAATCACCATAGCCACTCTTCTTAAGTGGAGCCGCCAGCTTTTCTAGCTGCTCAGCGTTGATATACCCCATTCTGAACGCAACTTCTTCCGGACAACATACTTTTAAGCCCTGACGTTTCTCTATAGCGCCCACAAAGTTCGCTGCATCAAGTAGAGAGTCTAGAGTGCCCGTATCAAGCCAGGCTGAACCCCGTCCCATTAACTCAACTTTAAGAGAGCCATCTTTTAGATAAAGATTGTTTAGATCGGTAATCTCAAGCTCACCACGAGGTGATGGTTTTACCTCTTTCGCGAAATCAACAACTCTGTTGTCGTAGTAGTAGAGCCCTGTAACTGCGTAGTTAGATTTGGGAACAGCAGGCTTCTCTTCAATAGAAAGCGCGTTCCAGTCATCATCGAAGCTAACTACACCATAGCGTTCTGGGTCATTGACATGGTAACCGAATACAGTAGCGCCCTGCTCTTGGTTATAGGCGCTCTGCAGAGAGCGCTTTAGATCATGTCCATAATAGATATTGTCACCGAGAATAAGCGTGCAGCAATCATTACCAATAAAGCTATCACCTATAAGAAATGCTTGGGCCAAGCCATCGGGTGAAGGCTGAACTGCGTATTGAACATTAATTCCCAGTTCACTCCCATCGCCGATAAGCGCAATGAAACGACTCTGCTCTTCTGGTGTTGTGATAATTAAAATATCCCTTATCCCAGACATCATAAGCGTAGCTAGGGGATAATATATCATCGGCTTATCGTAAACCGGCATCAGTTGCTTGCTCACGACTTTCGTCAATGGGTGCAATCGAGTGCCAGAACCACCTGCTAAAATTATACCCTTCCGTTTCATAGTTATTCCTTTTTAATTTTCTCTGATGACTTCAGCCAAGCTATTGGCTAACTCAGAAGCAAGCCCCCTATCTCTAGCTTCTATCATCACACGAATTAATGGTTCTGTTCCAGACTTTCTAAGAACAAGTCGTCCATTCTTACCTAAAGCCTCTTCTACGCGACTGACCTCATCTTTTACTACATCTAAATCAAGCACTGAATCCAGATCGTTATGACGAACGTTCACCATACACTGAGGAAGCTTTGTCATCCCTGCTTTTAGTTCACTTAAGGAGTATTCACTTTTTACTACTACGGTTAAAATTTGTAGCGCAGCGATAATGGCGTCTCCAGTAAATGCATAATCTAAGTTAAGAATATGTCCTGAGGTTTCCCCCCCAATTCGCCAACCAGTTTCCTTAAGTTTCTCTACGACATATCTATCCCCAACTTTTGTTCTAACAAACGGGATATCAAGTTCTTTTAATGCTATTTCAAGGCCCAGGTTGCTCATCAGTGTGCCGACAACACCGCCTTTATAGCCAGCTTGCTTAGCTTCACGAGCCATTAAAAAGAGAATCTCATCTCCATCCACCACTTCACCTTGTGAGTCGACAAACATGATTCTATCGGCGTCGCCATCGACAGCGATCCCTAAATCAGCTTTATTTGTCGTCACAGCCTTACTCAACGAGTCGAGGGAAGTTGCGCCGCAATCATTGTTAATATTTATGCCATTCGGCGTATTGGCTATATTAATTACTTTTGCGCCCAGTTCCTCAAATACACTAGGAGCGACTTTATAAGCAGCACCGTTGGCACTATCGACAACAATTGTTAGGCCTTCTAAACTAAGCTCGCTCGAAAAGGTGCCTTTACAAAACTCGATATAACGACCAGCGGCATCTTCAACTCTTCGTGCTTTGCCTAAACGTTCTGAGTCAACACAATCGATACCATTTTCCAGTGCATACTGGAGCTTTTCTTCAATTGCCCGCTGCTGTTCACTGCCTAGTTTAGCCCCGCTACGGCCAAAAAACTTAATCCCGTTGTCGTAATATGGATTGTGAGATGCGCTTATGACTACGCCTGCGTCAGCTCTAAAAGTCGAAGCTAAATAGGCTACCGCTGGAGTAGGAATAGGCCCAGCGAGAGCAATGTTTACGCCGGCAGCCGACAAACCAGCTTCCAGTGCAGATTCCAGCATGTATCCACTGGCGCGTGTATCTTTTCCTACTAGCACCTCTTTTGTACCGTCTGCCGCCAAGACTACACCTGCAGCCCAGCCCAGCTTCATTACGAAATCTGGTGTCATTGGGAAATCGCCAACTTTTCCGCGAATTCCATCAGTGCCAAAATATTTTTGAGACATTCTTACTTCCTAAAAAAACGAAAGGCCACAACTTAAAAAGTCATGGCCAAATATCAAGACATTAGCGCTATTCTACTGTAACTGATTTGGCTAAGTTTCGTGGCTGGTCAACATCAGTCCCTTTTATTAAGGCGACATAATAAGAGAGAAGCTGTAAAGGAATAGTGTAAACAATGGGGGCAATAATATCTTCACAATGTGGGATATCAATAACGCGCATTGTTTCATCACTTTCAAAGTGTGCGTCAGCGTCTGCAAACACGTACATAATACCGCCTCTTGCACGCACTTCTTCTACGTTAGACTTCAATTTTTCGAGCAACTCATCATTTGGGGCAACCACGATGACAGGCATTTCGTCGTCTATTAACGCTAATGGACCATGCTTGAGTTCACCTGAAGCGTATGCTTCGGCGTGAATGTATGAAATCTCTTTGAGCTTAAGCGCGCCTTCCATAGCAATCGGATATTGAGCGCCGCGCCCTAGGAACAAGCTATGATGCTTATCGGCGAACTCTTCAGCCAGCGATTCGATAGCGTCTGCAGTACTTAGCGCCTCTTCAATCTTACCGGGTAGTGTCTTGATTGCAGTGGTGATCGCTTGAGCCTTGTCATCAGACAAGCCATTAAATTTACCTAACGCTAGTGTAAGCATTAGAAAGGCGGTAAGTTGGGTTGTAAACGCTTTAGTTGATGCAACGCCAATTTCAGCACCGGCAAGAGTCATGAATGCAAGATCTGATTCGCGTACCAACGATGACCCTGGCACATTACAAATCGTAAGTGCAGACATGTAACCTAATTCTTTAGCCAAGCGTAATGCTGCTAAGGTATCTGCCGTCTCTCCACTTTGCGAAATCGTAACAAGCAAACTGTTTTGATGAACGGCTGACTTGCGATATCTGAATTCAGAAGCTATCTCAACTGAGCAAGAAACATTTGCATGCTCTTCAAGCCAATATCGCGCAGTCATTCCAGCATGGTAACTCGTGCCACATGCGATAATTTGCACATGCTTAACTTGCTTCAAAATTTCTTCAGCACCATCGCCAAACAAAGCGTCGATGTTGTGAATATTATCTACTCTATCCTGAAGAGCATTTCGAATAACCGCAGGCTGCTCATAAATTTCTTTTAGCATATAGTGGCGGTAACCACCTTTGTCACCAGCATCATGCTCTACCGTCGATTCGATAATTTCACGTTCTACCCGAACACCAGATTTATCAAAAATTGTTACTTCTCGGCGGGTAACTTCCGCTACGTCACCTTCCTCTAAAAAGATAAAGCGGCGTGTTACAGGTAGTAATGCTAATTGATCGGAAGCTATGAAGTTTTCACCTAAACCCAGACCGATTACTAGAGGGCTACCTGAACGCGCTACTACCATTTTATCCGGGTCTTCTTTGTCGATAACTACTGTACCGTATGCCCCAGTAAAGTGTGTTACTGCACTCTGAACAGCTTCTAATAAAGACTTACCGTCGTTAAGCATTTCGTGAACTACATGCGCAATGGTCTCGGTGTCGGTATCGCTTGAAAAGGTGTACCCTTTTTCAGAAAGGTTCTTACGCAGCGAAACGTAATTTTCGATAATACCATTGTGTACTACCGCCACACGGCTTGAGGAGAAGTGCGGATGTGCATTATATTCCGTCACACCACCATGCGTAGCCCATCGAGTATGGGCAATACCAGTGGTACCTAAAGCAGTTTCACTTTCAACAGCTTCAGCTAAATTTTTAACCTTACCAATTTTACGAATGCGCTTTAAGTTGCCATCCTTGTCTAATAAAGCTACGCCAGCTGAATCATATCCTCTGTACTCTAGCCTTTTTAAGCCCTCTAGTAGTATTTCAACTACATTCCTTTCGGCGACTGCGCCTACTATTCCACACATATATTTACTTTCTTCTTTTTTTAAAATATAACAATTTCAAGGTTAGATATTACCTAAATGCGCACTTTTGTAACCCCCAATAAGAACAGCGTTCCACCAAGCTCTATTTGCTAATTACAATTCGACTGTTTAACGAGTATCTTATCCAAAATTTGCCTTAGGCTTCTGACCCAGCCTGCGCTCAATTTTAATTGCATCTATGGTATGGCGCATATCGTAACCGGGGTGGTCTCGTGCATAATTGTTCTACACAAAGTACTTGCATCCTATCGGCTTAATTTCAAAAAAACAGAACAGATGGTTTCGCCACTTCAATTTCTGTTTGTTGTTGTGCCCACCAATTTTTTAGATTTCGTTGTAAACCTCCCCTAATTAGTTACATCCATAAGTAAGGGAGGTTTACACACCCAGTTAACGAAAACAACAGCGTATATAAAACTAATATAGTTCTTAGCACTTAGGTATCACAGAACGAATTAATGAATTTTTCACCCAGCCAAGTAGAGCTTCTATTTACGTTCAAATTGAAAACATCGAGCATATTCAAATTGTATCGCTCCAGAAAATACTTAACTAGATTAGCTACCGCTTTATCATTTCCGCCATGTTTATTTATTTTGCGATACAACGTATTCTCATCTTCCGCTCCAATATCTTCGAATGTTTCCTGTAGCGATGATGCAAGTAGAACTGACTTGACTCCATTTATGGCTGTATGAAATTTTAACCACAAATCATCAGCATGGTTACAAACTCTGAGAGCACTAGATACATCAATAACATCAGGATGAAAATATTCAGGCTTGTAAATAATTCCGTCTTTCCCTGTCCCCACCGTCCGTATATCTGGTTTTAGTACAGTTTCGTCGGAATGTGTCCATTTTTTATATCGGTGAATAGTATTGCTGTCACAGCTTAAAACTCTTCCTCGATACGCAACGACGCAGTCTAGCTCTTTAGCGTTATCTACAAGAGTTTGCAGCCAAGAAGAGGGATACCTGGTGTCGTCATCTACAGTAACGAAATATGTAAAGTCGTCTTTATCTAAAAAATAGTCCCTTAAAATAGGTATAAATTTGCGATATGGTCCAATATTTTCGGTATAGTTTACAGAAAATTTGTTGTCGTTATCACGTTCCAACACTTTCAATATTTCCGGTATCTCAGATATCCCTTCATCTAACAAGTATCCTTCTTTTGATATAAATAACTTAATCTCAAAAGGTATATTGCAATTTTGAGCTAATAAAGAAGTGATTACATGATGTATTTTTTCAACACGAGAGTGAATAGTCGTTAAACTAATAATTACTTTACCCATTGGTGAGCACTTCCTCCGATGCTTTTTTTGCTTTTAGCAAATTGATCTTGCGCCTAAAGAACTTTAATTCATCGCCTTTAAGGTATTCATATAACGATGATACCGTGGTTAATGAAGAGCGCATAAAGTAAAGAGGAACATCAACTCTCGTTATTGCGTTTTTCCCAACAATCGTTTCGATACGGGTTCTGAAATCAATATCGCCCCTCGAACGATAGTTTCTGAAACCGCCTATAAGCTGAATTAAGTTTCGTTTGAATATTAGCGTTGCAGGGCCATCCCCTAACGCGAGCAAGTTTCGTGGATCATCAACAGATAAAATACCACTGTCAGAATACCTAGCATGTTGGCTGAAGCAGGCTAAAGCTTGGTTGCTTACTATCGCTCTAACTTGAGTGGCTATTCGCTCTGGATGACTGACATCGTCATCATCTTGGATGGCTATGAATTCGCCTTTTGCCATTGCTACCGCTGTATTTCGGCTTAAGTATTGCCCAACATTCGTCTCGTTGCGATAATATTGAATTTGAATGTCGCTTTTAGTCCCGCAGAGAGTTTTAATGTTTTTGCTAATTTCCAAATCAGAACAATCGTCTATGATTATAATTTCAATATTCGGATAATTTTGATTAAGAATTGAATTGATCGATTGTTTTAAAAATAACACATCCGGATTGAAAGTAGTTATGACTACAGAAACCATTCCTTCATCCTGCGCCACCTTAAGTTTATTACTTTCAAGAACGTGCGAAAATATGTTTTTGAGGTCATAGTTTAGCGTTTGAGGTAAGACTGGTTTCAGTCCATACGCTTTAAGCGCATCGTTAATAATCTCATTACTAATCTGCTTTAAGCCTAAAGACGCGCATAACGTTAAACTCTCCTCACTATTAATCGTAGAGAAGCCACATGAAATCAGACCTTTACAAAGAAAGTTAAGCTTTTCAGTTTCATCTAAATCTACCGGCAGTAGGCTATACAAATATACTAGTTTATCAAAACTTAGGTTCTCTACGTCGATATCCAGTAACAATGCGGTTAAGTCGCCCTTTTCCATCGGCTTTTCTAATGAGCGCCTTACATCACGATATAACTCATTAAACTCTCTACTGCTAAACGTAAGCGCCTTATCCAATACTTTATTAAATGGATACTTGGTTAGCCAGGTTTTACAAGCGCCATCACCGAAATAATGAGCTTTAAACAGCAGTTTAGCGTGCGGAGTTCTTTCTGAGCTTAACTGCTCAAAAAGCTTAAGCAAAAATGGTACTTTACTTACAAAATTTATCTTTATTGGAGAGCGAGAAAAAGTCTCTATTGTTCTTTCATAAACTCTCACCGGCGATGAAGGTTCTGACAATTTATGCTTCTCGAAGATGTATAACATTTCTTCCGGCTTAGTAACTACACTTAGCACCAATGAAACAAATGCATCTTCTGATAGGCCACTTTCAACTGGGTTTACTTTTAACATCGCGGCTTTAACTTCATCAGTTAGTCCAGTAAAAGCAATAAATTGCTGGAGAGCCCTCATATTGGGTGCATGACTAATAAACTTCTGATTCTCGATTAAAAATTTTAATTGCTTAAGCACGGAAACTAAAAGGTCTGCTTCTAATTGAATATGCAACGCAATATCGACAACGACATCAAACGAAGTAACTAAACTCTCCTGTGTTGTCGCTAAAGTAAATATAGTTTGACTGGTTGCATCAGTTAAATTTATATCATTCTGTAGAAGTATTTCTAATTCTTTCAATCTTTGAGAGAGGTGTTCACCAGTTGAAGACTTAATAGCCGAAAGTAATTCATTCAATCTAGAATGATAAACGTGTACATGCTCTTGCACTACTGAAGCGCCAGAAATGTTATGATTAACTTGTAACGCTACTTTAGTGGCCGCGTTAAAACTAGGGCTTTGCAGCGTTGCGAGCAAAAACTGATTTCCTTTCTCATCAACAATTTCGAAGTTATAACTGAGTTTTCCCGCCGCACTTCCAAATTCATTTTCACTTAAGGACGCACTGCCTAGTACTTTTCTAGCAAATGTATTAAATGATGCGAAACGATGATGGTTATGCAAACTATGCTCCTTCTGCACATGAAGGCTTTATCTTTCTTTTTTCTAACTGCCCATTAACTAGAAAATGAATCAAAGGATTAATTGGAGCAGCCGCTACGTCGCTATACTGTGTAACATAAAATTGAGTTGAAAAGTCAGCGCTGGGGTCGTTAAGGTGCTTATAACCTTCCAACAAATAATGTTTGGCAACTATCTCATCAGACCCAGTAATCTTATATTTTTCTCGATACCAATTAGCATCGAAGAGATTACTATTTAAAAGTCTTCGAATATCTCGCTCAATCGCTTTCGAGTCAATTAGTAAACTTTCAAACCATCGATAAAAAAAATGTCTAATCCCTCGCGCCAGTTTTGTTGCATATCGACCTCGATTAACTGCGTCGCGGTGCATTTCAGAGTTGCCAATATAAATATCAACGTTGTGGCTGGCGCTTACCCTCACGTTAGTCCTACGAGTTACTTCACTCGACTTGAAGTCCTTTCTTCTTGATCTTGAAGTATTTTTTATAAAAATCTCAGGGTATAATGCTTTGACATCTGCTTGAGTTATATTTTTGTCTTTCAAGATTTTTTTACTGTCACCAAATGCGGCTTGATAAAAGACGTTATTGTTTTCCATACCTACACTTTTCGGAGAGGTTGCTTAGTACCTTCTTGCCGAAGAAGGTGCTATTTAAGTTAGTCAATTAGTTTCAATAATACTATATCTAGAGGAAAAATCGGCTAATAGTTGTAATTTAATTACATTCTGACAAGATAAAGTTTGCCACTTTGAGAGCAACACGTCTCCGTTCTTCGTGGAGAATTTCCGGATGAGAAAAGAGATCAGCTAAACGTGTTAAAGTGCTATAGTAGGCTTCCATATTTACAAATTCAGGCGTCCATTGAGCAATAACCCCAGCAGCCTCTAACTCATTAACTTTGTAGAAATTTAATACACTCTCTTCGTCAACAAATTCAAACACACGGTGTGAAGGACCTGCATAGTAAAGTGGAAAGCTACCAAGCATAAAAACGTCGAAAATTTTTTCTGTTATATAGTTATCAACATGGGTATTTTCGAATGCTGAAAAAAGTGGGTACTTTCCTCGGTTGGTAAGTAGTTTATCTAAATGCCAATCAGGCAACTGTTGCCTTGCCACACCATCTTTCCACCCTAAACCTTTCTTTTCGGCAACGCTCTCGTCAAGTAAAGCCGCTAAGTTTGTTCGATAGCTAGACAATGCTATTTCGCCAAATTCTTTGTGATACTGAACTTCACTTTGTCTCTTTTGCTGAAGAAAGCTTATTTTTTTATTCTTTTCCGTCCAGTCTTGCTTAAGTATCTGGTCGTTAAAATTAACTAAGTGTTTTTTAATTTCAAAAGCATAACGCGCAGCATATTTACTTTCCGTAGTTATGAAATAAGGCAACTTATCAAATTTAAATATATTACTATTAAAAAAATTTGCCGTTGCAAAACTGAGCGACACATCTTTGTAAGTAATTGTAGCGTACCGTTCAGTAGGGTGGTTGGGGGACATTAAGTCCCATAAAGGTTCTTCGGATATTACCAATACTTTAATTCTAGGATTCTTTTCTAAATAGCTACCATACTTCTCAATAAGCCCATTAATATCTATTGAAAATCCAGTTATCACAACGTCTGCTTCAAAGATATTTGACGTGAAATCAAAATAAATAGAAAAGAATGTCCGGTATTCGCTATATGAAAGTGGTGTTCTATTTGCATGCCTGCCATGTAAGTGAATTTTTATTTTAGACATAATCACGGCCTCTCACAGATGATAGCGAATAAGCTAATTCTATAATCTCTCTTATAAAGTCATCACTTGAGTTAGAATATCCCGTCAAGCAGCTTCGATAAACTTCAAACTGTTTCAAAATTTCCTGAAGGTTGGAATGTGGATGATTGAATAGGTACAGCTTATTCCAGTCTCTTGACACTGCCCGTAATAAAGATTTATTAGAGTGCGCAAGAAGTTCAAAGCTACTCTCAGGGATAACTGGCAACACTCCGCTCTCAATACTTTCACAAATTACATTAACTACTTCGGCGATATTCGCTCGTATGATGACGACGGAAGAGGTTAAAAGCAGCTTTTTAAACGCATCACTGTCACGAATATCGCGAGACGCTATTTGAATTGTATTTAACGGAATCTTATCGTGATGGTGAACTATTCGCCCATCGTTTGCTTCTACCCTAGCAATATTCTGCTGTTCAAAAACTGAAGCTTCTAAAGTAACGCCCGTCTTCCCCATAGCTCTAATGTAAAGTAGATTTTCTGCACTACTAATCAACTTTTTTTCTTCTATGTTGGGCAGATATAGAATCGTTACACCATGCTTTATGAATCTATCGACCGTTCCGTTATCGACAAAAAAAGTTACTATAAGGTGGGTGACTCCGAGGTTGGCGACTTGAGAAGCAAAATTTACCACTTCTGATGCACTGCAAATCGAAATTGAGAATTCTGAATTAGAAAGACGATGTTCAAAAGCGCTATCAATATCGCCTACTTGATGAGCATGACACCATGCGTCCCATTGCATTGATATATATGACACTTTAGAAAAACAACTTTCATAAACACGCAACAATTCAAAAGTTCTGCGCTCGGGGCCGTGACAGCTTTGAAATCGCTCGTAATTGATAATCATAGAATCCGCTCTGCATCAATAACATTAAAGCAGTCAGTTCGTATGCTCATGAATAGGGTAATTTGTAAGGGAAAAGAGGTCATCCATTTACCTATTTATTTAATTTATCTAACTCATTCTGATTTTGAACGTACCATTCGAACACATTTTGAAGGCCGTTTTTTAAACTGTACGTATGCTGCCATCCTAGCGAGTGCAACAAACTAACGTCTAACAGTTTTCTTGGCGCACCATCCGGTTTACTTTTATTCCAGATGATATCTCCTTTGAAGCCAGTAATATCAGCAATCGTTTCCACTAACTCTCGGATTGAACAATCTTGACCGGTTCCAATATTTATGTGGCTCAATGTGGGACGTGTAAACCTTTGGTAGGTCTCAGGCGAGAGGTTCATCACATGAACACACGCAGACGCCATATCATCTACATGTAAAAACTCCCTCTTCGGTGTGCCAGTGCCCCAAGCAACAACTTCACGATTCTTACGCCTTGCAGCTTCATAAAATCGTTTTAATAGCGCAGGAACTACATGCGAATTTTCGGGGTGAAAATTGTCATTAGGACCATAAAGATTTGTCGGCATTACGGAACGATAGTCTCTACCATACTGACGATTGTAACTTTCACAAAGTTTTATACCCGCGATCTTGGCTATAGCATATGGCTCGTTTGTTGGCTCAAGAGGCCCGTCCAATAGAACATTTTCACTCATCGGTTGCCTTGAATTTTTTGGGTAAATACAACTAGAACCTAAAAACAATAATTTCTGCACATTGTTTAGGTGCGCAGCGTGAATAATATTAGCCTCGATAGATAAATTTTCATATATGAATTCAGCTGGATAGGTACTGTTTGCATAAATACCACCTACTTTGGCTCCAGCTAAATACACCTCATCAATACGGTTTGTTGAAAAAAAATTGAAAACGTCTTTCTGAGAAGTTAGGTCTAATTGATTTCTACTTCTCACAACTAACTTAGTGTCAGGCTTATTTTCTAATTGCCTAACTAGGGCAGAGCCGACCATACCTTTATGACCAGCAATGAATACGTTTTTCATTTCACTCCTCAAATCCATCATAAAAATCAGTTGGTATGACAAACAAAGTCTAATTCTTATTCTTTAGTTAGAGAAATCGAAAAGCCGTGTGTTTTGAGCAATGCATGACGTCTTGCTTTTTCGAGATCAGACTCGACCATTTCAGCACACATTTCCTCAACGCTAATTTCAGGTTCCCACCCTAACAATTCTTTGGCTTTAGACGCATCCCCAAGCAATGTTTCAACTTCGGCAGGTCTGAAGTACCTTGGGTCCACCTTAACGATGACATCGCCAATTTTAACGCTTGGCGCTTTCGTAGCGTCAACGTCAGTGACTGTAGCGATTTCATTTGTACCACTCCCAGAAAATGCAAGAGAAATTCCAGCTTCAAATGCAGCAAGCCTCACAAACTCTCTAACAGAAATCTGTTTGCCCGTAGCTATCACAAAATCATCTGGTTTATCCTGTTGTAGCATCATCCATTGCATTCGAACATAGTCTTTAGCATGCCCCCAATCCCGTTTAGCATCTAAGTTACCAAGATAAATGCACGTTTCAAGGCCTTGCCCTATATTGCAAATACCTCGAGTAATCTTTCTAGTAACGAAGGTTTCGCCTCTGCGAGGACTCTCATGATTAAAAAGAATCCCATTGCAAGCGTACATACCATAAGACTCACGGTAGTTCACTGTAGCCCAATACGCGAAGAGTTTTGCAACCGCATATGGAGACCTTGGGTAAAATGGTGTGCGCTCTGTTTGGGGAGTTTCTTGTACTAAGCCGTATAATTCTGAAGTAGATGCCTGATAGAACTTTGTTCTGTGTGTAAGCCCCGCCATGCGGATAGACTCCAATAACCTTAAAGTTCCTAGTGCATCTACGTCTGCAGTGTATTCCGGTGATTCAAAGCTTACCGCAACGTGACTCTGTGCAGCTAAATTATATACTTCGTCCGGCTTTATCTCTTGAATAAGCCGAGCCAGATTAGAAGAGTCTGTCAAATCGCCATAATGCAAAATTAGACGAGGGTCGTCGATATGGGGGTCTTGGTATACATGATCGATTCTGTCAGTGTTGAAGCTAGAGGCACGGCGTTTAACGCCGTGCACCTCGTACCCTTTGGACAGAAGAAATTCCGCTAAATAAGAGCCATCCTGCCCCGTTATTCCTGTTATTAGAGCTTGTTTCATTTTTTATTGGTTCGTCCATATATTCATAAAGGCCTTCACTTATATGAAACAACCTTTAACGTAGAAAAGGTTTACAAAAAGCCTTTTATGAAGTCTACAAGCTCACGTTGCACTGGCTGCTCCTTATCTTTCGCCTTCAAATAAGCTCTAACAGCAGCCTCTTTATAAGGTAAGAATGATGGCTTGTCTTTAACCAAACTGACATACCTAACTAGCGAATCAGTGTATCTACCTTCTAAAAACAACTTGTTTGCCTCAGCAAATGTCGATGGCTGATTAAAAATTGACTCGCTCGAATCAACATTTTTATTGAACAAACTATTGTAATCTTTCCTCTCAAAAATTTCTAAGCTACCACCAACAGTTGCGTTATAAACTTTTCTACCAACGCTCTCAAAAGCAACCTTTGCCATACGATAGTTGTTTCCTACTCTATCAAGCTTAGGATCTTTCCATGTTTTTCCAGCGCCGAAATAATCTTTATGGAAATGATTTGGATCGTCGGAGTCGGATAATAGCACATCACCACTTCGCTTATGAGAGTCTGGAATAATGTAAGAAAAATCCATACCTATGAGATAAACTTCTTTAAATCCCATATAGTAAGCAAGTTGCAAGTTGATATAAGTTACCGATTGGCCACAGAACAACTCTTTAGTTGCATCAGTAGAGAACCTAGGGACACAAAAGTTAGGAGATGACTTTTCGTAGAACCCTCTATTCATTTTAAAGAAAAACGTATTTGGCTGCTTCGGGTGCAACCTTTTATACACTGTTGGGAAAAACTTGAAAGGAGCATAAAAGGACTTTATTTCCTTAAGATTTTCTTTAATAACAGAACTATCCTCCACAACATAGAAAGTTGGTCTAAATCCTGTTTCTCGTGTTTTGTAAAAGAATGAATTCACACCAAAAGTATATTCATTTTTCAGAAGGGACAAGTCATGCTCGTTCAGAGAAGGACCATTGCCTATAATAAAGCAGCGCTCTCCTAAGAATGCATTTCTAAATTGTTCTAATTCATCAGTATCGGGATCTGGCGCTTCGTAAATCTCATTAGCTTGATAACTATCAAAATCTTTAAAATTTGGTGGCAATAACATCCCATCAATGTCTTTGTCATCTAAAACTTCTTGTCCATTTATCGAAATGGATTTTCCTTCTTCATAAAGAGCTATATCAGCAAAACTCTTGCTTTTTTTGATCAGAAGTTTAACTAAATCCTTCTTACTGGGATGATTACAAAATGAATGGATAAACTCTGTAGGACCAAGCTTTGGTGACCACTCACAAGAATAATTTTCTTTTAAGTGAGCATAAATTTCCTTGAAATTTTTCCTCGCAGCTTTATCCGTCGGGTGGTAGAGATGCACATAAGCATGAGGAGATATTTTGATTCTCTCTTTTTTGACAAGACCCAGTGCGAGAACATCTAATGAGCGATCTTCGCAGCCGTAACCAACGTATTGCTCGAAGCCCTTAAGCTCCAAATAGGTTTTTCTGTTAACAATAACAATCCCACCCGTTATGGTAACAGGGTTTTTGATCTTCTCGGGATCATTTAAATGAGTTAGAGACTTAGTCTTTACTATCTTGTCAGCTTCAATCTCGTCTGTGTAATAAACATTTTGATATGGTGAAATAATATCATATTTATCAATATAGCAATCTCTAATATCTGCAATGAAATTAGAGCCAGGCAATACATCAGTATCCATTAGCGCAACAACTTTAGATTCCTCGCAGAAGTGTTGAACCGCTACGTTATACCCCCATCCTCTATTATATTCTTGAGGATTGTAAATAAATTCATATCGAACAAATTTATATCTACTCAAGAAGGTTTCTTTTAATTTGCGCTTGTCTCCCTGTTCAACAACTAGAACGTCAAACATATCTTCATAATGATGCTGTATCCACTCTAACAAAACGGATAGGTTATGAAGTCTTTGCGAGTCACTTGACTCTAGCATTAATCCTATTATTAGGGTTGCAAACGGCTTACCTTCAGGAGCATAGTTTTTAGAAAATTTGTCTTTCTTCGCGCCAAAAAATCTTTCAATGGGCTTAAACTCAACTAACTTACTTTTATCTCTAATTAAGTTTTCTGCGAAGAATTCACTTGTGACGTTCCAATCAGACTTCATTTCCAATCCCAGCCTTTTTATTAGCTCAAAAAATATCCAATCACTTCCTTGCTCTGTAAGGTGCATATTATCGCAAGTGAGTTTTTTGATCTGTTCTTTATCCCACTTTCTTAGGTCGATAGTCCGTTCAGGACCAAGAATATTAGTAAAAAGATCCGAATACCGGTGAGTGACATCTATATTTTCCGGCCTACCCCTTTTAAAGTCCCCTTCCCAGTCAGGTAGTAATCTATTTGAGTTTATGAAAATTAAATTCTTTATGGCTTTGAGTTTTTCAGCAACCACTCTTGCCATTTCGAGACTATACATATTTATAGTCTTCTTTCCTTCATAAGTAGTCTCAAATGGCCGCTCAAGATAATTAACAATATTCTCTTCACCAAAAAAGTTATCAAATAATGTTTTTTTGTTATTTACTATTTTCTTGGAGTAATCTCTTGTATTTGATTGCCAATCACCTTCATTATCTATTTTCAGATTATTGTAAAGATCGTTGATTGCGCTTTCTTGCGGCCTAGGCGACCACTCGACAATACCAGTGTATAGAACAATCGCATCATAATCCTCGACACTCTTTTCGTTAATATAATCAAAGAAGTCTAATGTTGTAGTCCATTTCATTGGACATAAAACCATTTCGACTTCAACATTACTGGCTTCTGAGGCTAATCTTTCGGCAAATATTTTATGACTACTTCCAGCAGGCTTATGTTGCCCCCTACTGTCTGTAAATATGAGAACCTTTTTCATATCAATACTTTTTCATTTTATTAATTTTTCACTAGGTAAGACTTATAACTTTGTTACTCAAATGACGGGTCACTTAAACAATTATGTATTCCACCTGAAACTGGAACACATGCGCCTTGAATAAATCTGCAATTATCTGAACACAGATATACGGCAAGTTCAGCAACTTCTTGGGGTTCTGAAATTCTGCCAAGCGGGTGATATCTGTTCAGCTGTTCATATTTTTCCGGCGTTTTACTGAAACCATCAACGAGCATATCGGTTGCAACTGCTGCTGGTTCAATTGCATTTACACGAATTTTATCTCTTAAATCTACGGCCAAATTTCGAGTAAGGCTACTCAGTGCACCTTTAGAGGAAGCATAGGCAACAAAATCTCTTTTAGTTTGTGTTGCGTGAATACTACTTATATTCACTACTGAACCATTATTCTCAGTAAGCGTATCTAAGAACGTTTGTATTAAAAAGAATGGTGCATGAAAGTTTACATCCCACGTCTTAGCCCAGTCTTCGCTAGAAATATTCTCTGTGGCAGAGGTTATTTGAACCGCTGCATTGTTCACCAACGCATTTAGTCCCTTACCCTCTGTCAATTCCATTACACTTGAATGCAAAGACTCTAATTCTGTGGAATTAAAAGCCAAACGCTCCAAATTCAGACCCAGCTCGTATACATCTTTGTTACGCGCTTTGGATTCCCATTTAATGTCTGCGGCGATAACTCTATAACCAGAATTAACAAACGCATCTACCAATGCTTTTCCTATACCACCAGCTGCTCCAGTTATAAAGGCCCAAGGCTTATTTGTCGGCATAAAGAAACTCCGCAATTTTGTCTATAGCCGCTTCGCTGGCCCTGTGCACACCTTCTATTGTATTAGACCCATTATGAGACCCAAAAATACATTGAGGCATATTGCGTAATGGTGATTCTACTGGCAATGGCTCTACTTCAAATACATCTAGCGCGGCAGAGGCAGTATGTCCTCTTTGAAGAGACGCTATTAAAGCTTGTTCGTCAATTAATGGACCACGAGCTACGTTCACAACTTTGCTTCCTTTTTTCATCTTGCTAAGTGTTTCAGCATTCAGCATATGAAAATTATGTTTATTCAACGCACATGTAAATATCAAAAAGTCTAGTTTTTCTAAACACTCCGGCCAAGCTGCTCGCTTAACGAAATTCAGTTCTTTGTTGCCATCTACACCAGGGTCATAAGCAATTACTTCTACGTCAAAACCAGAAAGGCGCTTCGCTGTGTTAAAGCCTATATCACCAAAACCAACAACACCTATGGTCTTCCCAGTTATGCTCATTCCAGCTGGCTTTGGCCAACCGTTGGTCGTACGAATTTCTCTATCAATATAAAAAGTTTGTCTTGCTAAACCTAGCATTAAGCTCATTGCAACATCAGCGACTTCAGATCCGAACATGTTGGGAGTGTTCGTAATGGGAATGTCCAACTCTTTGCATGCTTCGAAGTCGACGTTATCAACGCCAATTCCCCATTTAACAGCAGCGGTTAATCCGCCTTGCTTGGCTGCAGTAAACACTTCTCTTGTTGCTGGGTCATCGCCAATAATCCACCCATCAAAACCTTTCAATAACTCTTTCAGCTTTGTTTCGGACAAAACTTGAGTTGTTTTGGCCGCCACCAATTCAATACCTTTCGCCGCTGCAGGCTCTTTAAACTGCTCAAAAAGCCCTAACATTGGAGGACACGTTACTAATACTTTTTTCATTTGTCACTTGCCTCTAAAGATTGAATAAGACCTTTTTCTATAAAATACTGAGTTGCAACGACAGCCATGTCCCAATCGTCTGGCGTATCAATATCTGAACTCTCCATTGCTGGCGATTCCATCATCATTGGCTTCGCCCCAATTCTTGCTCTTGTTTTTGCGAAACTACTTTTAGTGAAAAGATACAAATTCGAATTTTCTTCAAACCAAGGCTCTAAGTCCTGAGTTGGAAGTAAGTTATCCGGATCATGGTTTACAGGCGAGCAGTCTTCTCTGTAAAAGCGCGTTTGAATTTTATTAACAGTAAACAGTGAGTCAGCCGTTTCGTTAGCTTCTGCATTGTTAAATTCAGAAATGGCTTTCGATATTGTTTTTGCACTGAGCAGAGGGTTTGTAGTGTGCGTCATAATGTACAAATCTGCTTCAACATTCTCAATGTCATCAGCTAACACTAAATTCATTGATACTTCGTCTCCACAAATTTCCTGTTTTCTATCTCTTATCACCACTCTATCACTTTCAATTAAACCGTTTTCTGCAAGGATTTCTCTCGCATCTGTATTTATCACGACGGTATCAATTTCCTTTACTTCTAATAAGCTATCAAGTATCCACCGAAATAACGGTTTTCCACAAAAGTCTCTAAAATTTTTACCTTTAACACGTGTACTATTTGCTTTCATTGGAAGCAATGCGACTATTTTCTTGCTCATATAATTTTTTCTCTACATCCTTGGGATAGAAATAATGATACTTCATTTTAGAAGATAATTTGCGCACTTCGTGATTGCCGATATAGGTACCCCAGTAGTGCATAAGCCTAAACATAAATATCTGCGGAAATTTTTTTAGAAATACTTTTTGACGGATCGCAGCAGCCGAATCGGAGAATAAGCTAGAAACAAAAAAGCGACAAAAGTCTCGAGCTGTAAAGTGTACCTCAGGCATAATTTTTTGCAGAGCGTAAGCTTCGCGCTCATATCTAGTTCTAACCTGCAGCCACGATTCGTCATGAATATGGTGAACAGAGGCTTTCGAGGCATATGCAACTTTACCACCCGCGCTCACTAGCTGCTTAGCTAGGTACATATCCTCTAAACCCGTTAACTCTTCATTAAACTTATACTTCTGCCAACTTTTTCTAGTGACAGCTGCATTTGCATTGTTACAAAAAAAACCTTCTTGAGGTACTTTATCATAGGCAGGAAAGCACTTTTCAAAGTGCTGATACTCAGAGAACTTAGTAGAATCTCTTCCCTCTTGTCGGCCGTATGAATAGTCAGCTACTCCCTCAATAAGAGGCTTTACAAGTTCGTCTATCCAATATTGATCTACAGGAAGGCAATGACCGCTCACAAAAATAAGGAAGTCACCTTTTGAGAATTCACATCCAACATTCAGTGAACGGCCGAAAGTGAAGTCAGCCTTATCAATATGAGTGATTTTGCAAGGATATTTTGCCGCGATATCTAATGTAGAATCAGTAGAACCAGAGTCTACAATAACAACTTCTAGTTCAACTGTTTCACATTTTTGGGAAAACACAAGCTCGAGCAGCTGATCAAGGTACTTTTGCTCGTTGAAAGTTCGGATAATAACACTAGCAATCATCTTTTAGTCCATCAAAAGTCTCAACCACTGCACCGGTATCATCAAGGTTAATCATAAACACTAATCCAGAAAGCGCATAGCTTTGAGAGCCGTCATCTATAAGCCCCTCTTTAGCAGTTGTAATAAACAATGTAGATAGGCCTTTCCCGCCGAAACAACAACTTGAGGGTTGTGATACTGGTAGCTTAATCTCGTTTTTCATAACGCCATCGGGATTATAACATACTACTCTTCCTTCACCCCATACAGCGACCCAGATATTTCCATTTCTATCTATTGCACCACCATCTGGTGTTCCTTGGTGGCCCTTTTTGTCAATGAAAACTTGCGAGTGCCGTGTCGATTTATCTAAGCGATAGCAAATTTGTTCCAGTGAATCACTTACTAACAATTCATTTTGATTTATCCAGCAAAATGTATTCGGAATAGCGACTGAGCTCTTCTCTTTTCGAATATCCCCCATTTTACCTATGCTAAAAATTTCTCCCTTACCAGGTTTGGGAGACCAAAGCATAGTTCCAAACCAATATCTACCGTCCGGACCAACTACCCCATCATTTGTTCGATACCCTTTTTCTAAATTTAAAGGATACACAAAATCAAATTTTCCACTCTGAACATGAAAGAGACACAAATGTGTTTCCGTCAAAAGCCAAAAGCTGTTCTTACTTATTGAGTCGGCTGCAATAGACGAAGCTGCTACAGGTAGCGACCAATAAAATTCATCGCCAGTTTCAACCTCTTTCTTATAGAGTCGCTTACTTAGTATGTCCACCCAAAACAAACTATGAGTGGCAGCGCTCCATAAAGGCCCTTCTCCCAATTCACAATTTGAGCTTGAAAATACTTTTAAACTTTCCCAAGTCGAGTTTAAGCTATTATTTTCAATTTTAGTTTTTTCAAGTATTAAAGATTTCACGATAATTTACTTTATTAAATATTTTGCATTTACCATCTAAGGTGGCATCCAGAATTTCTCTTCCATCACGCTCAAAATTTTCTCGAGCTATTGCGTAGAACTTTTCAGATTTTTTTAAGTCGGGGTTATCCCAGTTTTGACCAAACCCAAAGTAATTGTCTGCAAAGTGATTTGTATCTGCACCTTCCATGCGATTACTTTCGTTCGGCTTCCCTTCAAACTTAAACGAGTGATCCATTCCTATAATGATAACTCGCTTAAAGCCTAAGTAGTAGGCTATTTGTAAAGACGCATAGGTTACCGTTCCCCCTTCTCTCACCCCCTTGGCTATATCTTTACAGAAGCTATCAGGAGGAGCTTTAGTATTTATCTCGTATGTTATTGAATCTTCGTTAATAATGCTTCCCTTTCTATTACCGATAAATTTCACACAGTTTAACTTTTTGATAGATTCTTCGCTTTGCCTCACAACCGTCGGATTCACGGCCACATAATAATTTGGATAAAAAGCAAACTTTTCAAATCCTAGAAAAATCTTATTCATACCTATTGTGGTCTGATGCGCTAAAAAATCTAAATTCATTCTGTTTAGCGAGGGGCCGTTTGCGATTAAAACACACGTCTCTCCCTTATGACGATCCTTAAGTAGTAATTCGACTCGCATGCTTACAACCTCTTGAGAAGTACTGCTCGGTTTCGTTCATCGATAATTTCAAATCCTCGTTCTAAAAGAAACGGAACAGCCAATGTTCCCTTCGCAGTCCAATTTCCATCCTCATCTCGCCAAGTATCATCAATACACACCACTCCATTTTGGCTAAGAATGCCAATTAAGGACTCAGCGCATTTCAGGTGCATTACATGACATTCTTTTTCGTCAATCCTATGGCCCAGATACTTTTTGTACCTTGCCTGTCTTAACTCACTGTGATTACCATGATCAAAGTCATAGGCATCTAAAAACACAAAATCTAACTGGCCATCGTACTCTGCTAGAAAGTCTTCTCCTTTTTGATTAATAGCTTTTCCGGATAAAGATTCACTGGTCATAGTAATAGTTGCTAACTGAGTGTTGTTGGGATCCATATCTACTGTAATGAACTGAATACCCAATTCATGGCAAAGCGTAGCAAGTTGAATCGTTGACCCTTGCCCTGGGATGTCTTCGCGAGTTGTCCCTATTTCTACAAACGTTTTTTGCTTTTTCTGTTGAAATGTACCGCTCTTGTTTGAATTGATGTACTCAATTAAAAGGTCATGTCCATGCTGCTGTCTCTTTTTAGAGGCTCGTCGTATCTCGGTAAATGCATGTAAATAATGCTCTCCATCATACTCTCTGTTGCTTAAAAACTTGCTCATAGCAACTACCGAAAAGTCAACGGCCAAATCCCATTTCTTCAACAAAATAGAGCGTTGTGCCAACTCAAAATTAAGTTGGCCATTATCACCTGAATCGACATATCTCGTTGCAGTATTGATGAAATGAACAGCCATGAGTTCATCATTTCTTTTGGAGAATAACTGACTAGCTTTACAACAAAATGCAAACTTCGATAATTGGCTGGTGTTTTTATCTGTCAATATTGAAGATATTTTCTCTAAGAGCGCCAATTGATCTTTCGCCTTAAAGCACTTCGTCGCTAATTTCACTCCATTTTCAATCTGTGATTTCTGTAAATCAGTGAAAAAAAGTTGAGCGTCTTTTAAATCTAAAGGAGTCTTTTTTAATAAATCTAGTAGCTTACCGCTTTCTTTCACTTGAATAGTAAGCTCTTTTTCTAATTTTTGATTAAGTTCAGAACAAAAGTTAAGCCGTTCGTTTAATACTTCAAGATTTCGCTCCAATACGCTCTTTTCACTTATTAATAAAGCTTTATCGCTTTCGTACTTATCGCGGAGTATCAATTCATTTTTTTCAAAGTACTGCTTATTAAGCTGAATCTCCTTTGTAGCTTCTCGCAATTGTTCTCGCATGCTATCGAGCTCAGCGTTTGTTTGCTCAAGTTTTGATTGCAACTGATTAATTTCGTATCTTTTTGCTGAAAAAGAAAATGTGAAGTAAGGGATATCTGGATCACTATTATCTACACTGACTAGTTCAAAGAACTGTTGTTCTAACAGTTCTCTTATCAAAGCTATAGGAGCCATGCCCTCGTATAACTCAAATTCACTACCCAGTACAATTATCGTCTGAAACGCTTTAATGTGGCCCGATTCAATTAAATCTTCTATTACGCCAAAAGCTTTGTCAGGTATATCTAGAATAAGATCGCTACTGGCTTTCGGTAGCTTCAGCTTATTGATAAACGAAGTAGCTGAAACCACATCCACAGAAATGCACTTTTGCTCTTTTAATCCAGGAAATAAAGAACAAAGCTCTTTTGCTGTAGAAAGAGATGAAAACTCTTCTATGCTGTAGATAGTAAACAGCTGTTGACTTTTCTCTGTATGCTCGCCAATTGCGACACTATTGAACGCTATATTTTCATGCGAAAAATGGTTAGCTAAGTGTTCAAAGCAGTCATTCCGTGCATCAACTAATATAACATTGTCATAATTGCTCAGGTCGATTTGAGGTTGAGCTCCGCAGCCAACACCTAGCCATATTAGTGTCCTTTTGCATTTGCCCATGTCCTTACCTAGTACTTTTTTTCTTGTTGTGCTCTAATAATTTAGGGCTTTGAAGGCGGCCTTCATCTTTGCCAAATTTTAAGTAATGCAGAAGCGGATTGGTATCTGATTGGGAAACATCCGGATAACGATTTAAGTACCATGTACCATCAAAATACTGGCTTGGATATCTACCTTCTAACCACCCAAAATTGAGATAATGCTCGGCAGGATCTATTCCCGACTTTTTAACATCGGGATAAGTTTTTACGTACCATTCAGCATCAAATAAATCACTTGAATTGATAATGTCCAAATCGGCTTGTATCTTTCGATTCTTCGTCTTTGTTTTACTCACCGCACTTGTCAGCACTCTGACGGGTTTGCTAGCCTTCCAAGCAACTGACGATCGTATGGAAGCTAGCTCACTCTTTACGTGCCGTAATTCAACGCTCAGCAGTCTTTCGCTTTTCGACAATTCTTTAACTTGTTTATCTGCAATCTTTAATTGTCGTTCTGCTAATTTCAACTTAGTAATTAATTCGTTCTTTACCAAAACATTTTCATGTTCCTTGGTGTTTTTTGCTTCGCTTTGTTTTAACGTTGTGAAGTATGCCTCCAACTCCGCTTGCAAGTTAAAAATTTGATTAAGCAAAAGCTTGTTCTCGATTGCAAGCTCTAATTTTTCATCCACAGATTTTTCTAACAATTCATCTATCTGGTTTTGAAGCTCACGTTTATCAGCTTTGTGGCTTTGCGCTTGCCTCTCTAATTGCTCTTGTATCTCAACAAGTTGAGTTAAATGGAGTTTCGCCTCTTGCGACTTTTCATCTAATTGTGACATCAAATCAGCTTTTTCGGCTTCAGCTTTTTTATTCATTTTCTCTAACTTACTAATTATTGAATCTTTGTTTATCTGTGACTTTCTTAACTCTTTGAGATTCGCTACCGACTGCTCAACCACAGACTCTTTCCAACTATTGTTTATGACAACGCTACATCCATCTAACGTATTAACAGCTCTATTAAGTTCATTATGAGATTTGATTATATGGAGTGCTAGTGTAGTAGCAGTAGTTGCGCTTCTTATTGGCCTTAGATTTGTTACTCGCAAGCCTAACTGGTGAATGCTTTCTATTCCCTTAGTGGTGGCGTAATCAACATGACATTCATTGAGTAATTTAAGCTGTTTTCGATAATTTTTATATACGCTAACCAAGTCCTCTGAATAACTCGCCGTTAAATGAACCGCTTTTTCCAACTCCAATTCACGATCCAAGTGTTCTTCCAATATTACCTCTGGGCTAGGGTAAAGAACGAAACACTTAATCCCTTGCTTAAGTAAACTAGTCAACTCTTCAATACTAATGCATTCTTCATTGGGTGCTAAGTCCACTTTTTCGAAAGACTCACCCGCTTCTTCTATTAACTCAACAGATCGCCTTTTGGCCAAACTTTCACGGATAGCTAAATGTTTGAGCGAGACAACTCTAACCATTTCTTTTCTCCAAAATATTTCAAGCTTCCCTACCATTATTTTTGGCTTAGCTTTAACGATAAATACCACTAAGACTTAGAAATCACTCTTATTTACCTTGCGACAAGTTTAACCAACTTAGCTGATACCACTTCCGGTAAATAATTGTTTTGAACTTTTTTCTGAGCTTTCTCAACCATTTGCTGCATTACACTTTGGTCTTTCAGCACAGTTTCTAACTGATAAACTATGGCTTGCTCGTTGCGAGGTGCCACGAGAATACCACATCCTCCCTCCAATAATTCAACAATAGCTCCAAATTCATACCCGATGACAAGGCAGCCATGCGCCATTGCTTCCAACGCTGTTCGTCCAAACGATTCTGCAAAATGAGAAAGACAAAGTAAAACATCAATATTGATAAATGTCTCCGATATATTATCTGTAAAACCTTCAAATCTGACATTTTTGCCAGCGTAATCTCGAAGCAAGCCTAATAATATATCTGTTTCGGGGCCATAAATTAAAAAGTTTATAGGTAAGCACTTTTCTTCGCACAATCTCGCAATTTCGAAAAAGTCTTGGATACCTTTTTTGGGAAGATTGCTACTAATTATCGTAACATTTAATGACTCTTTATGGCTATTACGCTTTTTCTTAAGGCTTTTGCTATCAATGATGTTAGGGATAATTTCACAAGGAAAAAAAGACTCGTAGTGTTGGGCGGTAGTTTTGCTGTTAGCGATATAAAGGTTGTTGAGGTTCTTCAGGTGCTTTAGTATATCTATCGAGTCTGCTCCCAAGAGACTACATAACTCAGGATCTTCTTCTGTTATTTCCCTTATATGCATAACTTTTTTTATGCCACATAAGTCTGCAGCTAAAGTAGGTTCCCACAGGGTGATAGTATTGCTATAAACACAAGAAATTTCATATCGTTTTATACAATGAGATATAAGCTCTACGTGCTCGTCTACTATACTCCTACCTTTCTTCCACCATTTAAGTGGGATAAATGTTATGTTCACACAATATTTCTTGAGCTCTTCAATGTACTGCTTGTTTTTTGCTTCGGGTAAGATGAGATAAATATTTACGCCGTGCCCATGTAGAAGCGTTACACAGTCCAAAAAACTTCTTTCAGCTCCAAAAAGGTGCTCACCTGCAAGGTGCCCCACCATTAGTACCTTTTTACTGTCTTCTGTACTGATTCCATTTCCATCAATGTGCACAATTGTAGACAGCTTGTCTGGATCTGTTGCCCAACGTAATACTCCGTCATATAAGGAACAATCATGTAGATAAGAAAATGCGGACGGGCAAAACAATGCATTCAGCTCTCTCCCTTCGTATATTCCATGAGAAACATAATGTTCAATTGGGTTGATACCCGCAATTCTGATGTCTTCGTATTTTTCTAAGTACCACTTCTCATCAAACAAATTATGCTCAACCAAATAATTTCTTAAATTATTTTTCCGAACTCTATCTGATCCTCTGCAAATATACGGAGGTACAACAAATCTTCTTTTCCCATCAAAAGGCATATACAGCCTTCTATCTTTTTCATGCCATTTTTGGGCACTATCTAGGTAGTCCTTCCTAACTCCCCTAAATTGTGTGCTTATATGAGTTAGGCTCTGCTGTGTTAGCGACTTTGCCTCTACACGGCCTAATGCCAGTGGCGTGCCGGGCATCACCTCTACTATGGAATTCGCCCCATACACGCTAAGAATTCTATAATAATATTCAGTATCCGCATTCACTGAAACAGAATCCCAGTAACCAAGCCTTCTAAATACTGCTCTGTCAAACATTAGGCTAGAAACGTTGCGGTGTATCAAGCCACTTTCAATTCGCCAATTTTGAAATGATAAGTTTGATTTACAACGAGCCCAGTGGCTAACGCTAGCTTTTGCTTGCCTTTGACTTTTTAGCGCCTTAACTTGGAATTCAATTTTTTGAGGGTGTGACCAATCGTCTGCATCATGTGTGGTAACATACCGACCTTTTGCAGCTTTTAGACCTGTATTTCTTGCAACGTAAGCGCCGCTGTTTTTAGTTAACTTTAAATAGCGAATGCGCTTATCTCTCTTGACAAACTCACAAGCTACTTTAGCTGAGTTGTCTGTAGAAGCATCGTCAACGATGATTATTTCAACTTTCTTATAAGTTTGCGCTAGCAACCCCCTAATAGCCACACTGACTGTTTTCTCGGAGTTATAACAAGGAACTATAATACTGACTAATGGTGAGTACCAATTGGCAGCTACTTGGTATTGGGGGAAAGCTTGAAGTCTATCAAAATACTCAACACTTTTAACCAAGCTAATGAGCTTGTTGTTTTGAAACAATGCATTCAAGTGATGTTTTTTATCTTTGGCTTTCGCAACCGAGCAGTGAGCTAAACTTTTTTCGTTTCTGTTGACCCAAGGTAGCTTGTTTATTAATGTATCGATGTCATTGATTATCTGCAGATTTTCATAACATGACACTAATAAAATTGACGGCCCATCATGTTTAAGCAAACTAAATATTTCGTTATTTTTTTCAAAACGACGAGTATAATGATAGGCATTTTTCCAATCATTTCGACTAGCAAACCAGCGGCCAAGAAACCAAGCTGCTAGGTCGCTTTCACCGTCTTCGTTTCTGCTAAAAATCCCATCTAAGTCATTCAGAATTTTTTCATTTTGTTTAGAAGACCACAACTTCTTATCAAGCATTACAGCGTTAAAATGACAAGGCCAGCGTCCTTCATCAATGCCAAACCTTAAGAAATGAAAACTCGGTTTCATTCCAGACTTCTCAACATCGGGATAAGTTTTACAGTACCAATCAGTATCAAAATACTTCATTACTGATTGGGTGGTAGATCGTGGCATGGTAATATCAGATTTGGTACAACAATGCATGTAATGGTATTAACGTTTTGGTATTCCGTCTAGGAGAAATATTGGCTCCAATTCACAAAGTTTCGATCCATAACGTCAAACTATTATCTATAGTAAGCAAAAAGTTAAAATGTTCTACAAAAAACGAATTTGGGCTCTAGAAAAGCTCCTATATCCGAAAAAATCCTGCGAACTTAACCCTAACCAGAACGTTCTTTGGCTATCTTATCATATTCCCAAAACAGCAGGCAGCTCCCTACGGTACAGCTTTGAATCTGCTTTTAAAGCTACAAAGGTGTTTGGAGCATATGCCAGTAGCGGAGCAAAAGAGTTAACTAACGGTTTTCCAGTTTGGACGCCGAATAATTGTAAAGTGATACATGGTCACTTCAAGCCACAACCGTCACATTTAAATACATTTCCAAATGCGCGTCGCATTGTATGGCTTAGAGACCCAATTGAGAGAATATACAGTTTAGTCAGACACTTACTACAAATAAAAGGTGCTCACCCTCAATATGCTTTCCTTAAAGAGCAGTACATTGACAACAACATCACTAGCATCGATGACATTGTTTACGACATTATTGTTAATAATTCGTCGCCTATTTTTACGAAGGCATATTCACGCTTTTTTAGCCGAGTCCCTGTATTTGACTTAGAATTTGTTGGCTCTGTGCACAACTATAATAGGGATATAACGAGATTGAGCAAAATCATGGGTGTAGAACTCAAAGAATCCTTTAAAAACGTGAGGAGTAAGCAACAAATAACCTCTAACGTTGAGATTTTAAAGCCCTATTTGCAAGAAGAATACGATATAGTTGCACCATATATCTAGAGGTAGGGGCCAAGTAAGGAGTTATGATTGGCATCATTCACAATAAAAGAGACTATTCTTTCACCAACGACGGCAGATGGGATTATCCGATGGTGTGTAGATGAACCTTTTGGTAATACTACAGTTGACGATTTGGATATCGAAAAGAAGGGCTTGCGCGTTAGCGGCTGGCTACTGGCAGAAAAAAACAAACCATTTCAAATGGTTATAATCCAAAACAACTCTATCATTCCTCTTGAAACTAATGTAGAGCGACCCGACGTTATAGAAAAAGTACTTCAAAAATCGAGCTCTGGACACGAGGACGTATTGTGTGGATTTAATTCTTTCGTAAAATTGTCCTCTCCTTATTTTCAAGTAGGTGTTATTCAACAGGGTCGATATCAAGCACTAGTCGAATACAGAGTTGAAGGGGCTTTAAAGGTAATAGAAGGTGACAGAAATTGGCTCTTTTTGGACAACGATAGTAACAATAGCGTTGAGCAATATACAGGCAGACTCAAACTTACGAGAAAAGAAAGAACATATTGGAAAGAATACTTTCAAGAGCTAGTACAGTATAAAGAAAGTCTAGGCATTCACATTTGTATGCTTATAGCGCCCTCCAAAGAGATGGTGTATTCCGAATACTATCCACACAAAAGAGCAAAGGTTACACCTATTGACCAACTAGAGAAATTGGCCCCGGAAAGCTTTGACTTAATTATTCCTATTCAAGAACTAAGAAACTCTGATAAGCGAAGCTACAGAGTATGTGATACTCATTGGAGCCACTATGGAGCTATGTGTGCTTCTATTGCTGTATTATCTCGTCAAAATAAAAATATACAGGCAATTGAGAAACTCTTTAGTTCAGATATATATAGAACAAGGCACGTAACCGGTGATTTAGGAAATAAAGTATTTCCCCCCCAGAAGCATGATGAAGAATTTTTAGGTTCATTTAATCACCAGCACTTCATAGTATTCGATAATCAACTCCCAAATTTTGGCAGAATTAGGATAATTTATTACGATGATGCTATGTATGATGAAGTGCTCTTAATATTAGGTTCCTCTTCGAGTTACACGATGTTTAACTATTTATCAAGAGTCTATAAAACTGTTGTTTTCGTTCATTGTGCAGGAAACGTCGATCCATCCTTTATTAAACGAATAAAACCCGATTTTATTGTAAGTCAAAGCAATGCTAGGTTTATCGTTAGGCCCCCTTCTGCCCGAGAGGATTACACGTCCTTTGTAAGGGAGAAAGCAATGTTACAACAAAATAAAAAAATTGCGCCTACGGTCATTAAAAGTGATGTAGTTAAAGAGTCTTGTCACAAAAACCTGAAACGAATTGTGGGACACATTTCAAAATTAAATAATGATGCTATCGCTAGTATACCATTTTGATTTTTGAACATCGTCACTACACGAGAGTGCTTATTCGTATGGTACACAGAAGACATTTTAGAAAATCTATCGACAGTTACCTCAGGTAACCATAGAGTTTTACTAACTCAGAAAGGCAAAAGTAGGTCTGAAGACGGCTAAAGAGTTAGCTACTTTACTAATTCTTTTGCATAGCCGTACACTGGCTAACTTGAAGGCTTAAAACTATTTTCTATGGCGGCATTTTCTAATTCTTGGAGTGAATTACCGGAACATACTTCAATAGGGCGACATTGTTCTACTGCAAGTGAAGTTAGTGTCATGGGCGAAGAGCGTTTTTGAGCTCTGTCGTCACATACAATCCTACGTTTATCATATTCAAAGCGTCTGCTTATGACACAAACCTTTTTTAGCCTTATCATATAGCGAATCACCATCAGGAAAAAACCTTTCAATCACAATTGACCAAGATATATGGATAAGAGATGATATCACTTCAGTTATCGCCTTACAGTTGGTAGCGGCGCTGTGACTGCTACACGGACGGTTGTAATGAAGGATGTCCCTCCCTACGCCGTCGTTGTCGGTGTACCAGCTACGATAATTAAATATAGTTTTTCCGAAAAAAAAGCGATCCTCATTAGCACATTGTCGTGGAAGTTGCCTACTGTGACTTCAAAGATATCTCTGCAGATGCTGTACCGAATAAGTTTTAGAAAGATTAGTGAGATAAGCGCTACAGATAAGTTTATCTCTTATACTGCTATACGAATCCTCTTTCACAAAGTGTTCAGTTAGGAACAACTTAATCATTCATCGCACGCTGTTTCTTAGCAAGTTATTCAATTACCACATCGTCTAGCCAGCTTTTTTTGATTCAGCCTTCATCAGGTATTGATGTCAACAAATCTTCACCACTTTAGGGCTTGCTACTACTCTTTGAAACGAATACACAGCCAATTCGGTGAGTAGTATCTAGAATAAATTGAATGCTAAATTCGATATGAATTTAACAGTATATATAGCATGCATTTATCTTTACTTTTCGATTACATACTAGCTATAGAGTCCTTATTTTAAATACTCCACAACCAACAAAAAAAGGGGCCTGAGTTTTCACTCAGGCCCCTTTTTCTAATCGAGTATTAATTACTCTTCAGTTGCTTCTACTGCTTCTTCTTCAGCTTCTACAACTGGACGGTCAACTAGCTCAACATATGCCATTGGGGCATTGTCGCCAGCACGGAAACCGCATTTAAGAATGCGAGTGTAGCCGCCTGGACGAGCTTCGTAACGAGGACCAAGCTCGTTGAATAGTTTACCTACAACCTCTTTGTCACCAGTGCGGGCGAAAGCTAGACGGCGGTTTGCAACGCTGTCTTCTTTAGCCATAGTGATTAGAGGCTCGATTACGCGACGTAATTCTTTCGCTTTTGGTAACGTAGTTTTGATCACTTCGTGCTTGACCAAAGAACCGGCCATGTTTTTGAACATAGCTTGACGATGGCTGCTGTTGCGATTCAACTGACGACCACTCTTACGATGGCGCATAGTTTTATCCTTCTCTACAAATCAGTTTGATAAAAACCTGATTAATCTTTTTCAGCGATGCTCTCTGGCGGCCAGTTTTCTAGGCGCATACCTAGAGAAAGACCACGAGATGCTAGAACATCTTTGATTTCAGTTAGCGATTTCTTACCAAGGTTTGGCGTTTTAAGTAGCTCAACCTCAGTGCGCTGTACCAGGTCACCAATGTACTGGATAGCTTCTGCTTTCAAACAGTTTGCAGAACGTACTGTCAGCTCTAGGTCATCTACTGGACGAAGCAGAATCGGATCGAATTCTGGCTTCTCTTCTTTCGCTTCTGGCTCAGACACATCACGTAGGTCTACGAATGCATCTAGCTGTTCAGCTAGGATAGTAGCAGAACGGCGGATCGCTTCTTCAGGATCCAAAGTACCGTTCGTCTCCATGTCGATGATTAGTTTGTCTAGGTCTGTGCGTTGTTCAACACGAGCAGACTCTACACTGTAAGCAATACGTTCAACTGGGCTGTATGAAGCGTCTACTAACAAACGACCAATTGGACGATCATCTTCTTCAGAGGAGCGACGGGTAGAAGCTGGTACATAACCGCGACCCATTTCTACTTTAATGCGCATGCTGATTTCAGCTTCGCCAGTTAAAGTACAAATAACGTGGTCAGGGTTTGTAATTTCTACGTCGCCATCATGCTGAATATCACCAGCAACAACAGGGCCAGCGCCAGATTTCACTAGAGTTAGGGTTGCCTCAGTTTTACCTTCAAGGCGAACCGCTAAACCTTTAAGATTTAGCAAGATTTCAATTACGTCTTCCTGAACACCTTCTTTGGTGCTGTACTCGTGAAGAACGCCGTCAATTTCTACCTCGGTAACTGCACATCCTGGCATAGATGACAGTAAAATACGACGTAGGGCGTTACCTAGAGTATGGCCAAAGCCGCGCTCTAGTGGTTCCAAAGTTACTTTGGCACGAGTAGGAGAAACGTTTTCGATCTCAACTAATCTCGGTTTTAGGAATTCAGTCACAGAACCCACAATGCTTCCTCTTTAGTTAGCTTTACTTAGAGTAAAGTTCGACGATCAACTGTTCGTTAATTTCCGCAGACAGGTCAGTTCTTTCAGGAACGCGCTTGAAAGTGCCTTCCATTTTGCTGCTGTCTACTTCAATCCAGGTTGGCTTCTCACGTTGGTCAGCCAGTTCCAAAGCAGCAACGATACGCGCTTGCTTCTTAGCCTTTTCACGAACAGAAACCACGTCTTCGGCAGAAACGTTAAACGATGGGATGTTCACAACTTGACCATTTACCATGATCGCCTTGTGGCTAACTAGCTGACGTGCTTCTGCACGAGTGCTAGCGAAACCCATACGGTAAACTACGTTATCAAGACGCTGTTCTAAAAGCTGTAGCAAGTTTTCACCTGTGTTGCCTTTTAGACGTGCAGCTTCTTTATAGTAGTTGCGGAATTGCTTTTCCAGAACGCCGTACATACGACGAACTTTTTGTTTTTCACGCAGCTGAACACCGTAGTCAGACAGACGGCCACGACGGGCACCGTGCTGACCAGGCGCTGTATCGATTTTACATTTAGAATCGATTGCGCGAACGCCGCTTTTTAGGAACAGGTCTGTTCCTTCGCGACGGCTAAGTTTGAGTTTTGGACCCAAATATCTTGCCATGATCTTTCTCCAACTGTCCGTCGATTAAACGCGACGTTTTTTCGGTGGACGACAACCGTTGTGAGGAATAGGGGTCACATCGGTAATGTTTGTGATCTTATAACCTGTAGCGTTAAGAGCACGGATCGCAGACTCACGGCCTGGACCTGGACCTTTAACGAAAACTTCAAGGTTCTTAAGACCGTATTCTTGTGCAGCAACACCTGCACGCTCAGCAGCTACCTGTGCAGCAAATGGGGTAGATTTACGTGAACCACGGAAACCTGAACCACCAGATGTCGCCCATGCTAGTGCATTGCCTGAACGGTCTGTAATAGTCACAATTGTGTTGTTAAAAGACGCATGGATATGAGCCATACCGTCTGCAACCTGACGTTTAGCGCGCTTACGCGTGCTACGAGCTGGTGCTTTAGCCATAACTTACTCCCCGTTTACTTCTTAATTGGCTTACGAGGACCTTTACGGGTACGCGCATTAGTTTTAGTGCGCTGACCACGTAGAGGCAAGCTACGACGGTGGCGAATACCACGGAAGCAACCCAGGTCCATCAAACGTTTGATGCTCATAGAGACTTCACGGCGTAGGTCACCTTCAACGGTGAATTTAGCCACTTCGTCACGAAGCTTATCAATAGTAGCTTCGTCTAGCTCTTTGATTTTTGTATTTTCTGCAACACCAGCACCCGCACAAATGCTTTTCGCACGTGTGGGACCAACGCCATAGATCGCTTGGATAGCGATTACAGCATGCTTGTGCTCAGGAATGTTAATGCCAGCGATACGGGCCATTAACAGCACTCCTCTTGTTTATTTGTCGACGACCTAAAAAGCCCGATAGGATACTTACCCGTCGACTAAATTGCAAATTAAGGTTCAAAATACTTTAAAACAAAACTAGCAGAACCAGACAAGTACTATCTAGGTTCTGCTTACTTAGCTTTGCGAATATCTTGTTCCGCTTAGATTAGCCCTGACGCTGCTTATGCTTTGGGTCAGAACTGCAAATTACACGCACAACACCGTTGCGCTTGATAACTTTACAGTTACGGCAAATCTTTTTTACTGATGCACGAACTTTCATTACATCTTTCCCCTTTCTATCAATATTAAGGGGCTAACTTATCGGCCGTAGCCTTTAAGGTTAGCTTTCTTCAGCACAGACTCATATTGACTAGACATCAAATGTGTCTGTACTTGTGCCATAAAGTCCATAATAACTACTACGATAATGAGAAGCGACGTACCACCGAAGTAGAACGGCACATTCCAAGCAATTAGCATGAATTCAGGCACTAAACAAATAAAGGTTATGTACAGTGCGCCAGCCAGTGTAAGGCGAGTCATTACCTTGTCAATGTATCGTGACGTTTGCTCACCCGGGCGGATGCCTGGGATGAACGCGCCAGACTTCTTCAAGTTATCTGCTGTATCACGCGGGTTGAAAACCAACGCCGTGTAGAAGAAGCAGAAGAAGATAATCGCAGCTGCGTACAACATCACGTACAGCGGTTGACCAGGAGATAGCATAAGCGCTACATCTTGCAACCACGCTGTTGATTCATTCTGTCCGAACCATCCTGCGATGGTACCCGGGAACAGAATAATGCTAGAAGCAAAGATTGGTGGAATTACACCAGCAATGTTGACTTTCAGCGGTAAATGGGTGCTTTGCGCAGCAAAAACCTGACGGCCTTGCTGACGTTTTGCGTAGTTTACCACAATTCTGCGCTGTCCGCGCTCTACAAATACAACTAGGTATGTAAGAGCGATAACAATCACGCCAATCAACAGTAGGAACAACAAGTTAATGTCGCCCTGCCTTGCTTGTTCCGCAGTCTGACCTATCGCTGTTGGCAGACCGGCAACAATACCAGCAAAAATCAATATAGAGATACCGTTACCAATACCTCGTTCGGTAATTTGCTCACCCAACCACATAAGGAACATAGTTCCTGTGACTAGGCTCACTACTGCCGTAAAGTAGAATCCGAAGCCAGGGTTTATCACCAATCCATTAATCAGGTTAGGCAAACCAGTCGAAATTCCAATTGATTGGAAGATAGCCAATACAAGCGTTAGGTAACGCGTGTACTGACTAATTTTACGACGGCCTGCTTCGCCTTCTTTTTTAAGCTCCACCATCGGTGGATGAACCACCGAGAGCAACTGCATGATAATGGATGCAGTAATGTATGGCATAATGCCCAAAGCCAGAACGGATGCACGCTCAAGCGCACCACCAGAGAACATGTTAAACATTTCTACAATGGTGCCTTTTTGTTGCTCGAACAAGTCAGCAAGTACAGCTGGATCGATGCCAGGGATAGGAACGTAAGAACCTAGTCTGAATACAACAATCGCACCAAGTACGAACAACAATCTTGCCTTAAGCTCACTCAAGCCGCTTTTAGCGCCTGAATCCAATCCTGGTTTAGCCATCTAGCTTATTCCTCTACTTTACCGCCAGCAGCTTCAATCGCTTCTTTAGCGCCTTTAGTAACCTTTAACCCGCTTACTGTAACAGCGCGTGAAACTTCACCGCTCTTAACAACTTTAACGAACTGGATTTCTTTCTTAACGATACCAGCTGCTTTTAAAGTCTCAAGAGATGCAGTATCACCATCAACCTTCGCGATTTCAGCAAGAGTTACTTGATCAGTAACAAAGCTCTTGCGTGAAGTGAAACCGAACTTAGGAAGACGACGCTGGATAGGCATCTGACCGCCTTCGAATCCTGGCTTAACGCGGCCACCTGAACGGCTTTTTTGACCTTTGTGACCGTGGCCACTCGTTTTACCAAGACCTGAGCCGATACCACGACCAGAACGCTTACCAGTAGGCTTTGAACCTTCGGCTGGAGAAATTGTGTTTAAACGCATGTCTTACTCCTCCACTATCTCAACCATGTAATATACACGGTTGATCATGCCACGAACGGCTGGGGTATCTTCCAGTTCACGAACATGGTTGATTTTACGAAGGCCTAAACCTTTAAGCGTAGCTTTGTGCTTTGGCAGACGGCCAATTGCACTTTTAGTTTGCTTTACTTTAATCGTTGCCATGTCTGATTACCCCAAAATTTCTTCTACAGACAATCCACGCTTCGCAGCAACTTTCGCCGGGCTGTTCATTTCTGTCAGCGCGTTGATTGTTGCACGTACAACGTTGATTGGGTTTGTAGAGCCGTAACATTTTGAAAGTACGTTTTGTACGCCAGCTACTTCAAGTACTGCACGCATCGCACCACCGGCAATAATACCGGTACCTTCAGATGCTGGCTGCATGTAAACTTTAGAGCCAGAGTGACGACCTTTAATCGGGTGCTGTAACGTGTGACCGTTAAGGTCTACGTCAACCATATTGCGACGTGCCTTTTCCATTGCTTTTTGGATTGCAGCAGGTACTTCACGTGCCTTACCGTAACCAAAACCAACGCGACCGTTACCGTCACCCACTACTGTCAATGCAGTGAAACTAAAGATACGACCACCTTTAACCACTTTAGATACGCGGTTTACGGCGATCAATTTCTCTAGAAATTCACCATTTTGAACGTCTTGTTTAGCCATTATAAACTCCTAGAACTGAAGACCAGCTTCGCGAGCTGCATCAGCTAATGCTTTAACGCGACCGTGGTATTGGAAACCACTGCGATCGAAAGCCACTGTTTTAATGCCTTTCTCAAGAGCGCGCTCTGCGATTGCTTTACCGACTACCGTCGCTGCTTCAGCGTTACCTGTAGACTTAAGACCTTTTGCAAGATCTTTCTCAACAGTTGAAGCCGCTGCCAACACTTCAGAACCGCATGGAGCGATTAGCTGAGCGTAGATGTGGCGAGGTGTACGGTTAACTACCAAGCGATGCGCGGCCAGTTCACGAATTTTTGCTCGTGCGCGAGTTGCGCGACGAATGCGAGCTGTTTTCTTATCCATCGTATCACCCACCTACTTTTTCTTAGCTTCTTTACGACGTACGTGTTCGTCAGCGTAACGTACACCTTTACCTTTGTAAGGCTCTGGTGGACGGTAACCGCGAATGTTCGCCGCAACCTGACCAACCACCTGCTTATCGGCGCCTTTGACGACGATTTCAGTTTGGCTAGGAGTTTCAACCGTAATGCCTTCAGGCATTTCGTATGCTACAGGGTGAGAGAAACCTAGTGTAAGGTTTAGTTTGTTACCTTGTGCTTGTGCACGGTAACCAACACCTAACAACTGAAGTTTTTTCTCAAAACCTTCTGAAACACCTTGAACCATTGCGTTAAGGATAGAGCGCGCAGTACCAGCCTGTGCCCAACCGTCAACAAAGCCTTCACGTGGAAGTGCTTTAAGTTGGTTCTCTTCCTGTGCAACTTCTACAGCGTCGTTGAAAACGCGGGTCAAAGTGCCTTTACTACCTTTAACAGTAACTTCTTGACCAGAGATAGAAACTTCTACACCTGATACAACGTCTACTGGGGCTTTTGCTATACGTGACATTTCAACTCCTCCGTTATGCTACATAACCGATGATCTCACCGCCCATGCCAGCGTTACGCGCTGCACGGTCAGTCATCACACCTTTAGAAGTCGACACGATAGCTACGCCTAAACCACCCATAACCTTTGGAAGCTCATCTTTTTTCTTATAGATGCGCAGACCAGGACGGCTTACACGTTCGATAGTGTCAATTACTTGCTTGCCTTCGAAGTACTTAAGCGTAACTTCTAAAACAGGCTTAACGTCACCAGAAGCAGCGAAGTCAGTAATATAACCTTCAGCTTTCAATACTTCACAGATTGCAACGCGAAGTTTTGAAGAAGGCATAGTTACAGAAACTTTCTGTGCCATCTGGCCGTTACGGATGCGGGTAAACATATCCGCGATAGGATCTTGCATGCTCATTATCAGCTACTCCTTACCAGCTGGCTTTCTTAAGGCCAGGGACTTCACCGCGCATCGCTGCTTCGCGAAGCTTAATACGGCTAAGACCGAATTTGCGTAGGTAACCATGTGGACGACCAGTAACACGGCAACGGTTACGTTGACGAGACTTACTAGAGTCACGTGGCAGTTGTTGTAGCTTCAGAACAGCGTCCCAACGCTCATCTTCAGAAGCGTTAACATCGCTGATAATCGCTTTAAGTGCGGCGCGCTTTTCAGCATACTTAGCTACTAGCTTAGTACGCTTAGCTTCACGTGCCTTCATTGATTCTTTTGCCATAACCCTACACCCCTACTTTTTGAATGGGAAGTTAAACGCGTCCAGCAGAGCACGTGCTTCTTCATTTGTATTCGCACTGGTAGTGATAGTGATATCCATACCGCGAACCTTATCCACTTTATCGAAATCGATTTCAGGGAAAATGATTTGCTCACGCACGCCCATGCTGTAGTTACCACGTCCGTCGAATGATTTAGGATTCAAACCACGGAAGTCGCGAACACGTGGGATAGCGATTGAAATCAAACGCTCTAGGAATTCCCACATACGCTCGCCGCGTAGGGTTACTTTACAGCCAATCGGATAACCTTCACGGATTTTAAAACCCGCTACTGATTTTCTAGCAACTGTAACAACAGGCTTCTGACCGGCGATAGCCGTCATGTCAGCTTGAGCATTCTCAAGTACCTTTTTGTCAGCAACTGCTTCACCTAAACCCATGTTTAGAGTGATTTTTTCAATCCGAGGGACTTGCATGACGCTTTTGTATCCGAACTGCTTAGCAAGTTCAGCTACTACTGTTTCTTTATAGAAATCATGCAGTTTCGCCATCGTACTCTCCAATATAATTAAACAAGTTCGCCGTTAGACTTGAAGAAACGTACTTTCTTCTCATCTTCGAAACGGAAACCAACGCGATCTGCTTTGCCCGTTGCCGGGTTAACAATCGCAACATTAGAAACGTGAATAGAAGCTTCTTTCTCAACGATGCCACCAGCTACGCCCAGTTGTGGGTTTGGCTTAGTGTGCTTCTTAACGAGATTAACGCCTTCTACAATTACACGGTTATCAGCAATAAGCACTTTAAGGACTTTGCCTTGTTTGCCTTTGTCTTTACCCGCTAATACGACTACTTCATCATCACGACGAATTTTATTAGCCATTATCGTGACTCCTTATAGTACCTCTGGGGCCAATGAGATGATTTTCATGAAGTTTTCACTTCTCAACTCACGGGTAACCGGGCCAAAGATACGCGTACCAATTGGTTGCTTGTTAGCATTAAGCATAACAGCCGCGTTACCGTCAAAACGAATGGTAGAACCATCTGCACGACGAACGCCTTTTCTAGTACGCACCACCACTGCATTCAGTACGTCACCTTTTTTAACTTTACCGCGAGGAATTGCTTCCTTAACAGTAACTTTGATGATGTCACCGATACCTGCATAACGGCGATGCGAGCCACCAAGAACCTTAATACACTGAACCCTGCGAGCGCCGCTGTTGTCTGCAACGTCCAGGTTAGTTTGCATTTGGATCATGTTAGTGCTCCGCTCTTAAAATTAAGACTCTCCCGAGTCGTTAGTGCTGCTAAAAACAACTGGATGTCGTTGCTTTTATGTACATACCCCCATAAAAAGGGCGCGAAATAGTAACAGAAAACATTTGGAAGTGATAGCGGTAAATTGAATTATTTTTAAACTATGTGAGCAATAAAAAAGCCCCGACTAAAAGTCGGGGCTGATAACCACGTCAGAGGTTATCAAGCAGGATCTTTTAGGCGATTTTCATTACTTACAAGCTGCTTACTCAAGTGCCTGTAAAGGCACTCTTTCAACCGGCTTACACCAACAGGTTTTGATATGAAGTCATCCATGCCGGATTTCAAGCATTTTTCTTTGTCGCCGGTTAGCGCATTTGCGGTTAATGCAATTATTGGGATGTCCCGCGCCTTGTCTCCCATTGACCTAATTAGCTTCGTCGCCTCTAATCCATCCATTACAGGCATATGGCAGTCCATCAAAATGATTGTGTAGGGTGACTTTCCTTTTAATGCGCCTTTAACTTTTTCTACTGCCTCTTCACCGTTTTCTGCTAAATCGGCTGCAATACCTATCTCTTTTAGTTGCTCTTTAATGACAAGCTGATTTATTTCATTGTCTTCAACTATTAGTGCTTTAAACGCGCTCAGTTCCTGTTTAGAAGGGATATAAACAGCATTATGGCCACATGCTTTTTCGGCTACGGTGCCTGCGTTAGCATCGTCTAGCATGAGGGTTACGATAAATCGCGCCCCCACGCCTAAATCGCTGCACACCTCAATTTTACCACCGTAATGCTTCACGATTTGACTGACTATAGACAACCCTAAGCCTGTGCCACCATATCTCCGCTGCGTCGAGTTTTCTGCTTGAACGAACGGCGAGAAAATGAGCTTTTGCTGTTGCTCGCTAATTCCGATCCCTGAATCAGTCACGATTAGTTTTACTCTGAACCGCCCTTTTCCGTATCGGGTGCTTTTAGTTTCAACCGTTACCTTCCCCTCTTTTGTGAATTTAATGGCGTTATTCAATAGGTTAATCAGAATTTGCCCAATTCTTAGTTTGTCAGCTATGAAGGTTTTTCCCTCAACCCCCTTTGTGCTTACTGAAAGTTCAATACCTTTCTCGTGAGCTAGCCGCGTGAACATCGGCACTTGCTCTTCTATGGTGTCAGCAAGGTTGGTGGGCGATTCTTCAAACGACATGTTGCCAGAGTCGATTTTAGAAAAATCCAATATATCGTTCACGATGTTGAGTAATGAATCTGCACTTTTCATAGCAATAGTGGCATGTTCTAGCTGGGTAGAATTTAGCGAGGAACTAATAAGTGCCTCAAGCATGCCCTGAACCCCATGAATTGGTGTTCTTATTTCATGGCTCATATTCGCAAGGAACTCACTTCGCGCTTTCAAGGCGCTTTCTGCCATATCCGTTTTTTGCTGCAGCATTGCCTTGTCCATGTGAAGCTGCGTAATATCAACTGTAGCACCAATTACCTTAACGCAACGGTCATTTTCCATGACCGGATGAGCGCGGCTTTGTAACCAACGGGTTTCTCCCGCATCGGTGCGAACTTCAAGTTCATAGGAAAAGTCTTCGCCGGTTTTTATCATCTGATTGAACTGGGCGACGTATTTATTCCGCTGGTCTTCATCAACCACGAATTTGATCACGTCTTCTGGCTTTACTACTTTTTCACCATGCACATGCAGCATTCGCTTCAGTGCACCAGACCAAATCAATGCTCCCGTATCAATATTTAACTCCCATGTACCTACACCGGCAAGGTTGGTCACTTGGTGTAATAACGAGTTTCTCTCTTCTAATATCGCTTTTTGTGCATTGAGATTACTTATCGCTTGTTGACGCTCTAATTCGTTGCCTATCCACGAAGCAAGCAAAAGTAAATAATCCATCTCTAAGGGCGTAAAGGGTGTGTCCCGTGGACCGAGAGATGAGAAGTTTACTGTACCGAAAAATTCACCATGTACTCGCACTGGTGAAGCGAGATAACTCTTTAATGTGTATTTTTCAAAACACGGATGCGAGGCACCTGGCGCAGTATCTATATTGTGATAAGCCACAACAGCATCGCTGTTCACCACGTCTGCACAGTAAGTGTCTGGTAATGCGAAGGTCGTATTTAATGGTATGTCGTTGTCGGGCGTAATAACGCTAAGCACACGGTAATTATCGCCTTGAATGTTACTTACAATCCCTGTTTCCAACCCGAGTATTTCCGTACCTATGCTTAGCAAGCTCTCGAGCTTTTTATCAAATGAAAGTGCTTTGTCATTTGATATGGTTTGTAGATCTTTAATGATACTCATGAGGATTTTCGCCCTCCCGGACAGCAAGTAAAAAGGCCAACGTTTTTAGCGTTGACCTTTTAAACTTACGTGAAATACACGCAGATGAAAGTTTTCACCCTTATCAATTAGTATAATAAATATACTAACCGACTAATAAAGCACGTTAATTTCATATCCCGTTGGCGTATCCGCTGGCTCAACAGTAACTATGTAGTTTTCTTCCTCTGTAAAGCCAAACAGCGCGGTTCTATCAAGCAGCACTTGCTCCTCGTTGTCATCTTCGTATACGGCAATCACTTCATAATAGTCTGACGGCAGCACTTCACTGGTACTTTCAGCAAATTCAAGATTCTGTATATCGTACTCAGCAGTATCAATGGTTTCGTCATTTCTTACCAAGTAGAAGTCTACGTCATCAAAGTCGCTAACTAGGTTGATGAAGTTTACTGTCTTATCGTAGGCCTGAGGCAAACCACTTTCTACAAAGGTTGCTGCGCCTAATTTATTGTTGGTGTTGTAGATGAGAATAGCCTTACTCTCACCCTGATTAAGCGTAATTAGCTTGTTGCTCAGTGACGTCACTGTACCTGATGGGTCGGTTACGGTAACGCGATAATCGCCATAGCGGATAGTACTAAACTCAGACAACTCGCCCGCCGCGAGTGTAAAACTGACGTCCTCTTCATCAGTGTTTCCACCAAAGGTAACCTGAAGCTCTGCATCTAGATTCGTAGAATTGTAAATACGATACTGTGAATCTGCTTCTACATCTGTAAGCGCTGTAACTGATGAAGAGTTAAGAATAGTGTCTACAACTAGCCCTTCTTGAATGGCGCCACTGACATCGCGCAGTGTCATTAGATACTCAGTTTCGTATACAAAATCGATGGTTTGTGATTCAAAGACAACATCGTCACTTCCTGGTTCGGTCAAATAAATCGTGTACTCGCCCTCATCGAAGTATTCACTGTCATCATCTGCATCCCAGAAGTCAAATTCAATCATGTCGCCCGTTGTAACCGTGCCAAGGAAGTTGGCTGCTTCAAACGGGTCGCCAGACTCACTCATGTAGAAATCATAAGAAGATTCATCTACTGCTACCGACAAAGCGAATAGGCGGAAGTGATCTTCCAATGTTTCGCGCTTATAGGAATAGGTGGTAAAAACGGGGTTACTAAAGTCACCACTCATAACAACAATGGTCTTATAACCGGTTTTTAAGTTAACGGTAATCTCGTCAATAAATACTTCTTGGTCGTCTGAATCAGTTCGAATGAACTCGAGTTCTAATTCTCCATCATCCATAGAGTACATTGACGTAGTATCACCAAATTGAGCAGAGCCAAAGCTATCGCCATCAACTTCACGCATTTCTACATTGGCACCGTTAGGCGAAGCGTTGTAAAACTGAATGTAAGCATACGAATAATCTGAGCTACTGCTGCCTGAGCCACCACAAGCGGTAAGCCCAAGCAGTGCAATAAGCCCAATTGCCACTGTTTGGAACCATGTTCCACGAAGCAAAGATTGAGAGGTCAATTGCATAAATTGAATGTCCTTTGAAGTTGTTCTTGGTTGGATAAAGCCTGCGTAAAAGCAAATAGGCACATGTAGAGAGTGCTGATCTTGGCACGCACAATACAGCGATATGGCTATGTGAATAGGGCTTAGTTCGCAGCTTTACGTCAACTTTGCAAAGCTGACCTTTCTTTATGGAAACTTGACATTCAAGCTTCTAAAAGTGCTGGTAACAGGCATAGATGTGCGAATAAACGTAAACAAACCGCGCACAAAACTGAAACAAAAAAAAGCCTGCATAAGCAGGCTTTAACTGTGTCTTAGGGAGACGGGATTACTTACTCATACGAGTATGATAGCGTCACACCGCTGTATGACGAATAAGCGCGAATACCAATGTGCCACGTGCCTGACGCTGGCGCGTCGAATGTACATACTTCGCTGTTGCCATTTTGATAAGGACGACAATCATAGCTATTCGTTTCTGGCTGTGAGCCAAACTTCACGTATAGATCGGCATCACCTGAACCACCAGAGGTACGAATAGTCATCTGCGTTACACCTTCAGGAATCGTCCAAGTGTAGCGGTCCCAGTTTCTGCGCGTACCAGAAAGGCCGGTTAGCTGACCTGATACTGGTTCTACGCCAGGCTCAGAGCCGCCACCGCCACCAGTACCGCCACCGGCACAACCGTTGGTGTTAAGGTAGTTGTAGGCATCAGCAAGCTGCATTAAGCCATAACCGTAGAAGTTATCACGACCCGCACTGCCTTTATCTTCTGCCGTTGCATTAAGTGCACTACGAATTTGGTTGTTTGAACACTGCGGGAAGTAACTCCACACTAGTGCTGCACCACCAGCTACGTGTGGCGTCGCCATAGATGTACCGCTGAGTGAAGCGTAGGTATTTGTTGGATAGGTAGACTGAACTGCACTGCCTGGCGCGGCAATTTCAACCTGATCGTTATATTGGCTGTAGCTTGCACGATTTTCGTTTGAGTCTACTGCCGCAACTGACATTACTGCATCATATGAAGCAGGGTAAGACTTCGCACTGTTACCATCGTTACCTGCCGCCGCAACTAACAACATGCCTGCATCTGTGAAGCTCTGCATTGCATTTCGCTCGGTAGTTGACGAACTGCCGCCACCTAAGCTCATGTTAACAACGTTCGAGCCGGCATCCTGACATTGGGTGATAGCATCGATAAGGTCAGATGCGTAAGTCCATTGGCCATTGTCGTTAAAGATTTTAACGATATGCATATCCACGCCAGGATACACACCAACTACACCTTCGTTATTATCGTATGCTGCAATGGTGCCCGCTACGTGGGTACCGTGACCGTTACCATCGTTATACCAGTTACCTACAGCACTATTATTTGCCTGACCTGTAACGCCATCGTTGGTTCCAGGCAAATCTGGGTGACCCAGGTTGTAACCTGTATCGATGATACATACTTTGCGAGCCGTAGTATCTGACTGTGCAAATTGATTAGCCTGAACCATGGTGTAGCCGTAAGGCGTGGTCTGCGCCATAGGCTTACGACGAACGTCCACTTCAATGCTTTCTACATTTGGATTTTTACGAAGCTTGTTCAGCGCTGACTTACTCATCGTAGCCGCTACCATTTTATGCTTCTTAAGCTCTTTCTTAATTGCACCACCTGCTTTTCTAACTTCTGATTTAGCAGACGCGATATCGAAAGGCTTTTTACCTTTTACTTTGGCACTTGAGATTTGACCTTTACCTTTTAATGCACTCACTTCAACCGTTTCACTGGTCATCTCATCTTTGAACTTGATGATGTAACGCTCTTGGTCAGTGGTGACAAGACGATCGACAGTCAATCGCTTACCTAGTGCTTGTTTTAGGGTTTGAGGCTTTTCTTTAACTTTTACCAGACCTTCGCCTGCTGCCATTGCAGAATTACCCATTAAGCCAAGTGATACAGCTAGAGCAGCTGCTGTTAGACATGTGTGTTTCTTATTTAATTTTGAGTTCAAAATTTATTTCCTGTTTTATCTGTCTTATTAACTTCAACACTGTTTTATTCCGTGCTTTGGAAGCTATTTGTTATTAAATGACATACAGGTATAACCATTACCTCATACGAAAAGCTCATCCATGACAACCGACGCAACTGCGTTGCAACGACCTACCCGTTTGTCAGGTATGCAAATAAACGGTATTACCAATTATTCACAGAGCTCATATTAGGCGGCGAATCAGGCTGTTGAGTATGTTGCCTTAACCCTGGTGAGCATTTTTAATACCTTTAAAAATGCACAAAAAAACAACACAACTTACGAAAGCCGCGCACAATGTATGCTATGAGCCAATTCATGGTAGGAATAAAAAACTATAATTAACATTAATTTTACAAACTCAAATGTAACAAAATATTAAGCGCTTTATAGCAATGCTTAAAAATAAAAAAGCGCGTACTAAATAGCACACGCTTTTTTAAAAACTAACTAGGGTTTACACGCTTAGCGCGTTAACCCGAACAATATGAAATTACAAACTTCGTTGTCTCACAATCTCGTATAGGCAAACACCCGTAGCTACCGACACGTTCAAACTTGTCACGCTGCCGGCCATAGGAAGCTTCACCAACTCATCGCACGTTTCTTTAGTAAGCCTACGCATGCCTTTACCTTCAGCCCCCATAACTAGCGCTGTTGGGCCTTTTAGATCTACATCGTAAAGGGTTTTGTCGGTTTCACCCGCGGTGCCTACAATCCATAGCCCTTTATCTTGAAGGTGCTTTAAGGTTCTGGCCAGGTTCGTGATTTGAATAAGTGGAACCACTTCAGCTGCGCCACAGGCAACCTTTCTTACGGTTCCGTTCAAGCTTGCCGATGTATCCTTCGGTACTACTACCGCGTGCACTCCTGCTCCATCGGC
>NZ_JAFLMX010000053.1:0-56944 GCF_017849675.1 Alteromonas sp. AO-Serp | reverse complement strand
GGGTAATCCATAGTTTCAAATGGAATTGCCAAGTCTTGAAGGTGCTTGTATAGCATCGTTGAATGGGTAAACAGCACATTGTCATCTGCCATGCCGTGGTAAATTAAAAGGTCGCCTTTCAGGTCTTTCGCGTAAGGGAATACTGAAGACGCGGTGTAAGCATCGTCATCCGTATTGGGGTTGCCCATATAGCGTTCAGTATAGTGGGTATCATATAGGCGCCAGTCGGTTACCGGCGCACCTGACACACCCGCTGCAAAGTAATCGCCCGCTTTGAACATGGTCATCAGCGTCATGTAGCCGCCATAGCTGTGGCCATGAACACCAATACGCTCAGCGTCAACGTAGTCAAGCGTACGCAAGAACTCTACGCCTGCAACCTGATCGTCCACTTCAATAAAGCCCATTTTTTTATAAATAGGATCTTCAAAGCCTTTACCGCGATAGTTAGAGCCGCGGTTATCTAGCGTAAATACCACATAGCCTTGATCAACCCAGTGTTGGAATAGCAAGCCACGGTTACCCGCCCAGCTGTTTGTTACAACCTGTGCGTGCGGGCCGCCGTAAAGGTAAACAATAACAGGGTGCTTCTGTTTAGGGTTTTGCTTGGCACTATCAGGCGTGTAAATTCGATATTTAAGGGTTGCGCCATCCTTTGTGGTGATGTCACCAAACTCAGGTGCCGTCCAGCTATCCATGTAAGCGTGCAGAGGGTGGCCTTCTTCAACTTTATTTTCTTCAAGCCAGGTAATTCGCTCGCCGGTAGCACTATTTAGGCTAACTTGTGCAGGAGAGTTAATGGTTGAGAAACGGTCAATAAAGATAGAGGCATCTTTGCTAAATGCCGCGCTGTGATACGCGCCTAGTTCAGTGATACGCGAAATCTCGCCGCCATCTAAAGGCACGCTGTAAACATGGCTTTCTAGTGGGGTGTCTTTGCGGCCAGAGAAGTACAAACGGTTGTTCGCTGTATCAATAGCTTCAACACTGTCTACAACCCAATCACCTTTGGTTAATTGCTTAACCAACTTGCCTTTATTGTCGAAAAGGTAAAGGTGTTTAAAGCCGTCGCGCTCAGACGCCCAAATAAATTGGCCTTTGTCTTTTAGGAAGTAAAGGTCGTTGTGCAGGTTTACCCACGTGTTGCTTGATTCTGTAAGCAGCACGTTTTCTTTTTTGCTGTTAAGGTCGAACGCGCGCAGCTCTAACGTTTGCTGATCACGCGTTTGCCACTGGTAGGTAAAGGTGGTGTTGTTAGGCATCCACTTACCGCGAGCAAAATAAATGTCGTTATCTTCACCTAAATCCACCCAAGTGCGCTCGCCAGAGTTGATGTCTTGAATAGCAAGTTCCACCAAGACGTTTGGCGTGCCCGCTTTCGGGTATTTTTGTTCGATAAGCTTGATGTCGTCAGCATAGATTTCAGAACGCGTGATCACATCTACCGGGCTTTCATCAACCTTGGTAAAGGCAATTTTAGTCTCATCTGGCGACCACCAGTATCCGGTCATACGGCCCATTTCTTCTTGCGCCACAAATTCGGCCATACCAAATTTAATGTTGTCGCCACCTTCTTTGGTAATTGCCGTTTCTTTACCTGATTCAATGTGTTTTACATAAAGGTTCTGGTCGCGAATGAAGGAAATGTAGTTACCTTTTGGTGATAATTTAATATCAGTTTCAAAAGCGTCAGTATCTAAAAGTTGCTTCGCCCCTTTTTCGCCCAGCTTGTGATAAAACACATCGCCACCTAATGGGAAAAGTAATGCTTTACCATCGTCCGACCACTGGTAGCTTACAATACCGCTGCCAGATAAACGCATACGCTCGCGTCGCGCTTTCTCTTCATCAGAAAGCACTTCTTCGCCGCTTTGTAGGTCGTTTGAGTCGAAAAGCATGCGAGTTTGGCCACTTTCAATATGGTATTCCCATAGATCTAGGCGCTCGTAGTCGGTTTGCTTACCTTTAAGAAATGTTACCCGTTGACCGTCAGGTGATACTTTTAACGAACGGGGTGCGTTGCCATCGAGTGAAGGAGAAGAGAAAATACGCTCAATAGTGAGCGTTTCAGCGTTTAAAGCAGTAGAGAGCATAGCGGCTCCAATTAAAAGGGCTTTTTTCATTTTTATCTGCATATTTGACTGTCGAAGGTTTGATTGTAGTTATATCAATTTATGATACAAGGTGCGACATATGAAATCCGCAATGGTGCTAGGAGCGACAGGTTTAGTGGGACGAACGCTTGTAAATATGCTGTTACAGGATAGACGGTACAATGAGGTAACCTGCTTAGTCAGAAAACCGCTCTCCTCCAGTATGTTTAACGACCCTCACAATCGCCTAAAACCTGTAGTTATCGACTTCGACAATTTACAGGACTATCAAGGCTACTTTAGCGTAAATCATGTGTACTGTTGTCTGGGTACCACGCTTAAAAAGGCGGGGTCTAAACAAGCGTTTCGCCGCGTTGATTTTGAATATGTTCATGTTGCAGCACAGCTGACCCGAGCTCAGCGCGCGGACAGTTTTGTATGGATATCATCGGTAGGCGCTGATGCTAAAAGCAGTAACTTTTATTTACGAGTAAAAGGCGAGCTAGAAAACGCGATTATGCGAATGCCTCAGTTACCCCATGCCTCTGCCGTACGCCCTTCGTTATTGTTAGGCAATCGCGACGAGTCGCGGACGCTAGAAGATATAGCGCAGAAAACGGCGCCCATATGGCAAAGCATAATGAAAGGCCCGTTAAAGAAATACCGACCCGTTCATGCCGTTGACGTTGCCAGAAATATGATGTCGCTGCAGCGCTGGAAATAAGCGCTCACAGTAAATGTCACAACCTTAACGTGAAGCACAACCCGACTTGATATAGAATGCGCGCCTTTTAACGCACTAGGTAATACGACTTCCTTATGTTCCGCTGTAAACAATTCACCGTAGCACAGGACAAATGCGCGATGAAAGTGAATACCGACAGTCTGATTTTAGGAAGTTGGGCACAGTTTCGCGCAAACCTCAGCCATGCCCCACGTATCTTGGATATCGGCACCGGCAGTGGCATTTTAGCGTTGATGATGGCCCAAAAAGCAGCGCACTTTTGCAATCCGAACGGTGAAGAGCAGAATGTTCAAAGCAGTTCAATTGACATCAGCTCGTTCGATAATGGCGCAGCCAGAATTGACGCGATAGAAATAGATGAGCAAGCCGCAGCGCAGGCCGCTACCAACTTTAAAAATGCAAAATGGGCCAAACAGCTGTTTATTTACTGCTGTGATGTAACTGGCTACACCTCCCCCCACTTGTATGACCTAGTGATTTCTAATCCACCTTACTTTGACACGCCAGCTACACTTTCAAATGCGTACAGCAAGCAAAGCCAATCTCGCTCGGTGGCAAGGCAAACGTCTGCATTGGGCCCAGATGAACTTTTTAGTGCAAGCAGCAAGTTGTTAATAGAACAAGGGCAAATGTACTGTGTGTACCCAGCGTCGATGCAAGCCTCGGTTATCGAAACGGCTGAAGGTTATGGCCTATCGCTGGCAGATATTCTTTATGTAAAGCATACATCTAACAAATCGCCTTATCTTTGCGCGTTCCACTTTAAAAAAGTAATGGAGGGCGCAAGTGATAATCTTAAAAACGTTACTGCACATCGGGAATGGCCGAGCTTAATAGCGAAAAATGCAATCAAAAATGAGCTGATAATTAGGGATCAAAAGGGCGAATATACCAGTGAATACAAAGCCCTTTGTCAGCCTTTCTACCTTAAATTTTAATGAGCTTATATTAATGAACATAGTTGCAGAAGGCTTTGGCGCAATAGCCGTTGTTTTAAATTTTATTGGGTATCGCCAAACTAACGTAGACAAGTATTTGCTTATTTCTGCGTTTGCCTTAAGTGCACTTAGCGTGCATTTTTTTATGCTAGATGCCATGGCCGCAGGCATTGGAACACTGCTTGCCAGCGTTCGTAACTTTATTGCCATTAAACATAGAAGCAATGCCATTTTATTTTTCTTTGTTGCGGTGAATCTAGGCTTCCTCGCTTATGAGTGGTTTGTGCTAGAGCACAGCTGGATAATCTTCATTGCCTATGCGTCTTCACTTATTTTTACAGTGGGATCTTTGGTTATCCGCAATACGCACACTATTAGAAAGGTTTTTCTTATTGCTGAAACTTTGGGGCTGTTATATGCCATTTCCGTGGGCAGTATTTTTGGAACGGTATTTAATGTAAGTAACTTGATCAGTATTTTAAGTAAGCTGCGCAAGCCCTAACGCTTTAGCAATAAAACTCACCTTATCAATTAGTTTAATTTGCCCACGTTAATCCCGTTTAGTCGGGCTGCTTTTCTGCGACTTAGGCTACCTGCTATATGGCTTTTCATATAGTCTTCACACCCTTGTAGGCCTTGCCCTACATGACTTATACCAAAGTTCAATGAGCTAAAGTTCAATATCAATTTGCGTATGTAAGCGTATCATTATTAATCAGTAAGTATGGTTTCAGCAATTTTTCCTCTGAATGTACGGAAGTAGACTCAGTGTGTAGTAATGAGGGGAGTGTGCGCAGTGAAATTAGTAGATAACTCACAACAATTTGACCAATCACCTACGCTTGAACAATCGTTTCAGAGCGCTATTAATGAAGGCGCTGCGGTAAACGTGTTTGAGCTTGCTCAACAGTTTAAAAATACCAACCCTGCTTTTAAAAAACCTCAACTGGTTGAAGAACGCACGAGTTTAGAGACAGAGCAGCTGTGGAAGAAGCGTCTTTCGATGCTGCTTGATGCAGAAAATAAACTTATGAAAGTTATACGTTTTCGCAAAATTACTGGTATATTTACCGTTGCAAGTATGGCTATGTTTTTATTTTCCCTGTACATAGCGCCAACAATGTCGCCAGTATTGTTCTATGGCCTTATTGTTGTAGCTGCATTTGGAATGGCAACGTATCCGGCGTGGTTGTTAGCGTCTAAAAGCAATAAAAAGCAGAGAGATGACATTTCTCGTTTGTTTTATAAAAGTAATCACGAGATTGAAATGTCGGACGGTAAAATTACGTTAATTAACAGGGCGAACTATGCAAGTGTAACGCAAATACACGTATTGGATCGCAAACTTGGACTATTCGCAAACTCGTAGACAACACTACACCTCTCAGTTCATTATTGTTCTGTTAGTAGCATCCTTTATTCTTGGGGTGCTACTGCTGGCACCCATGGATGCATTGGGCCAGCTTCTCTCTTCAATCGTTATCCTCATTGCAATATCCTTGTGCAGCAAAGAAGCGCGACACACGCAAAAATACCAGCATTTATTTCGCATTTTAGCTCTGGTGCTAGCCATTGCGCTTAGCGTCAGGTATTTGCTGTGGCGTGGTATTTACACGCTAACCTACTCAGATTTTCTTTCAATGATTGCCGTCTGGCTATTATTTGGCGCTGAAATTTATGCGGGGATCACTTCAGTGTTAGGGGCGATCGTTAACGCGTTTCCGCTCAGTCGACCGCTTTTGTCCCTGGAAGGGGTAGATAAATCAACTCTGCCCAGCGTAGACGTCATGATCCCGAGTTATAACGAAGATGAAGGGATATTAGAAGTTACTATCCGCGCTGCAAAAATGCTCGATTACCCTAAAGAAAAGCTTCGTATTCATTTGCTTGACGATGGCGGAACCGACCAGAAAATTAACGCTGAAAACCCTGCGTCAGCGGCCACTGCAAAACAGCGGCGACAAGATTTGCAAGCACTGTGCAAACGCTTGGATATTACCTATCACACTCGAGCAAAAAATGAGTTTGCCAAGGCGGGTAATGTGAACAGTGCAATACAAAATACCACGGGTGATTTGATTGTTATCTTGGATGCTGATCATGTTCCTACTTCGGATTTTCTTGATAGAACCGTGCCGTGGATGCTTAAAAACGAGAAGGTCTTTCTCGTTCAAACCCCTCATTTTATGGCTAACCCAGATCCTGTTGAGCGTAACTACTTCTCTGCGTTTACTCGCATGCCTTCAGAAAACGACATGTTTTACGGCACTATACAGAAAGGCTTAGACTACTGGGGGAGTTCCTTCTTCTGTGGATCAGCCGCATTGATGAGAAGAAAGCACCTCGATTTGGTGGGGGGCATTTCCGGCGACTCTATCACTGAAGATGCAGAAACCGCGTTAGATCTTCACAAAATGGGCTACGAGTCTGTATATGTGGACAGACCTATGGTAAGCGGCCTTGCGCCAGAAACTTTTGATGCGTTTATTCAGCAGCGTATGCGCTGGGCACAAGGCATGACGCAAATTTTACTACTCAAAAAGCCTTTTAAAGCGCAAGGACTAAAATGGTATCAGCGAGTGGGCTACATGAGTTCAATCATGTTTTGGCTGTTCCCATTTGCTCGCATCATCTTTTTGCTTATGCCACTGGCGTATTTGGTCTTTGGGCTTCAGGTTTACCATGCATCGATGCTGGAAATTTTTGCCTTCACCCTGCCTCACGTTATTGCCACTTACATGATATCCACCATGCTCTTTGGGCGAACCCGATGGCCCTTAGTGTCAGAGTTATATGAAATACTACAGTGCGCATTTACGCTAAATGCATTAATCAAGGTTTTCTTAAAGCCGCGGGCACCTTCATTTGTTGTAACACCAAAAGGAGAGAGTCTTGACAGAACCTTTGTATCGCCACTATCGAGCGTGTTTTACTGGCTAATATTGGTAATCACATTCGCATTAGGGAGCGGTGTCTATAAGTTCATAACAGAGCCTCTTACACGCGAACTTACTGTGGTGGTCATGTTGTGGAATGTATTTAATTTGATTCTATTGTTGTCTGTTCTTAGTGTGTTATTAGAGCGGAAACAGGTGCGTAGTCAGGCACGTCTCCCAGCTACCAATAGTGTCGTTATTAAGACTACAAGCGATGAAGCTTGGGTTGGAGATTTGGTCGATCTTTCGCTTGGTGGAGCTCGGTTACGCTTGAAAGGTGAGGGAGCGTTAGTACCTGAAAATGCCACGCTCACATCGTGGAGTCACGCACTGAATAAGAACGTTCATTTGCCAATTAGCGTTCTGCATTACGACAATAGGTCAAAAATTCTTCGAGTACGCTTTATGCCTCAAACCGAAGAACAAGAAAACGAAGTCGTCGCCTATTCACTGTGTGATAGTCTGCGCTGGATGTCGTTTCAACGAAGAAGAACAAGGGCTATCTCATACTGGTTCGGCGCAAAACATGTGTTGAAAGTTGGGTTAAAGCCTGTTTTATTGCATATGCTTGTATTAATGGGGAAGTTCGCCGGGAAATTAGGTTTGCTTGCTAAACCGGCAAAGGAAAATCAATGATAAAAAAATACCTTATGTTCATCGTATGTTTGTGCATGCCTTTTACCCTAGCGGCGCAAACTGACACGTATCGATTAACCGACTTTTTTGGCGGTGAAAGTACCGTGCGCTTGCAGGGAAAATCTGCCTCCATTGATATTCCAATTCCCCTTAGTTCAGTCACTGATGTGGACAGCGCGCTACTTACATTAGAAGTGGTCAGCTCGCAGGCGTTAATCAAAAAACGTTCTCAGCTGTATGTGAGATTCAATAATGCGACCATTGGACAGATTGCGTTCGACCCAGACAGACCTTCTCTTGTATCTGAAATTGCGATCCCTACTTCATTGTGGCGAGCCGGGTTTAACTCTCTGACACTAGCGGTAAGTCAGCACTATGCCGAGCAATGTGTTGACGGCAGTGCGCCTGAATTGTGGAGCGAAATTAATGCATACAACTCAACGCTAAAAATTGCGACGTCGGTGAATGAAAAGCGCTTCACGTTAGATGAGCTGAGCGGATTCTTTAATCCAGGAATTGGCGGACAGCGAAACGTTCAGCTTTACACGGCGCGAGAAGCTGATGATCAAATTAAATATCAGACACTTCCCATTGTTGCTCAAGCACTGTCTCTTAGGAACCAATATCAGCCGCTTATTATCGAGCATGACAGCTTTGATGATGGTTACGTTTTGCCCCAGCTAGAAGACACAGAAAATAGTTTTTGGAACGACCAAAATGTTGCTCGCTACGAGCGTGCTGCCTGGTATCTCAAAGCCAAGCAAAAACAGCCTGTTCATATTCTAGTTGGTACAGTCGACGCGTTATCACCGGTATTATCTGACGAAGTGATTAACGACATTGATGGCGCGTTTCTAAAAGCACAGCGCACACCTGCGTTTGTTAAGGACAGCAACGTTATTGTACCGGCTAGTTACCGCCTTATTGTCAGCGGAACTACGCAAGATGAAGTACTTGAGGCAGCGAAAGCCTTGGCGGTAATGGACGATGCGATTAACCCTATTTCACAAGTCACCGTACTTTCACAGTCACAAATGCAGGCGGAAACGCTGCAGCGTCATCGCATTCTGAACCCAGACAATCACTACACATTCCAAGACTTTGGTGTGGCGACCACTCAGTTTAGGGATGAGGGGAACTTCACCAAACGGGTGTCATTCAGATTGCCTGCAGATTTTTATGTACCTGAAAACGCGAGCGTGAGCTTGCTCTTAGACTTCGGGTATGGCGCAGGTTTTGGGCCAGGTTCGGTTATGAATGTAAGCGTGAATGACGAACTTGTACACGGTTTGTCTCTTAATAATATTAACGGACAATCCTACAGAGACTATCAGCTAAGAATACCTGCACGGTTCTTCAAAGGCGGGACGAATAATTTAGACTTTGCGGTAACCATGAGAGCGCCGTTAGCAGGTGTGCCTTGTGATGATATTCCTGGTTCCCACCTCGTGTTCCAGCTTGATGATTCTTCGGCAATAAAGCTACCTGATGCAGGAAACGTGGCAGTTCAACCTAATCTCGTCTTGCTTTCAGAAACGGCTTACCCGTTTGCGCGCTTTAAGTCAGCACCATCGTCAACCATTGCTATTCCGTCAGATGACTATTTAGATACAGCGTTAACTCTTTCAGCGAAATTAGCGCAAGTAGCCCAAGTGCCTTTATTGAACGTGAAAATAGCAACTGGAAACGACATTACAACCGAAGGTTCTGTGATTGTTCTAGGTACCCCTGAAAGCTTAACGAATATTGAGCAGTCTGAATTCAGTACGGCCATTGAGGCAACGAAACGCTGGTCTTATCGGTTACAGAACAATCTGTACAATCGCGTAAGAAACCTGACTGACGATCAGTCTTTCAAAGAAATGCGCATAGACGGTCATACCGTTCAAGAAAGTGACTTAGGTGAGCAAGCAGTACTTACTGCACAGGCACACCCTGTTTCATCACAAACCGATACCTTGTTCATTGTTGCAGCGCAGACGCCGGAACTTCTTCAAGCTAGAGTCGAGGATCTGGTTAGTTTGTCGATGTGGGGGCAGATGGCAGGAGATTTCTTCGCATGGAAAGATGGTCTTTCGCCATCACTCATCATGCAGGTAAGCGATAAATATGAAGTGGGTGAAGCCGACGACAGCTGGCTGCATTTACGACTATGGCTGTCTAACAACCCGTGGTATTGGTTAATAGGCTTTATATTGGTTGTATTTGTGGTAAGCCTACTTATTTACCTGTTGCTTAAACGCAGAAATAAACAAGTGCAAGACTCATGGTAAAGCTGCATTACGCAACAAAAGCGACGCTAGTGATAGGTTTTTTGTTCCTGTTGGCGTCGTGCTCTACCAAGGAAGATAGCGAATTCAAGTCTCAGTACATAGCGTATAAGGCATTGTTTGTTGACGGCGGGCGCGTGGTAGACACAGGAAATGATGATGTGTCTCACAGTGAAGGGCAAGGCTACGGTATGCTATTTGCCGTCGCCGCCAACGATAAAGACACCTTTGATGCATTATGGCACTGGACCCAAGGTACGCTCATGCGCGAAGACGGGCTCTTTAGCTGGCGCTACCGACCTTGTGTGGATAATTCATCTTCTTGTATCGATGACCCTAATAATGCCTCTGATGGTGAGATTCTTATTGCGTGGGCATTATTGCGTGCAAGTGAAAAGTGGGGCGTTAGTAAGTATGAGGAGGCCGCCAGGAATATTGTACGTGCTGTAGAGCAGAAACTTCTGGTGGTGAATAATAACAGTGTAGTGCTCTTGCCAGGGGAATACGGATTTGCATCTGACCAAACAGGAAATAGCAGCCTTCAGCTAAATCTGTCCTATTGGGTTTTTCCCGCCATAACTGACCTGTCTTCGCTGTCGGATACTCCGTCACGTTGGGAAAGCCTGTTCGAGTCGGGCTTGATCTTGCTGTCGAATATGCAGTTTTCTACCTACCAATTGCCCAGTGATTGGGTGCGTTTCACCCCTAATAGTGCTGAGTCCGATAACAGTAAGATTGGTGCGTTAACTTTAGATAATGTGATATCGCCTGAGTTTGGTTTTAATGCGATCCGTATACCGCTTCAGCTAGCATGGTCCCCACGTTTTCGCCAAAACGCTAGATTAACTGAGAAGCTACTTTCTCCCTACTATGCATGGTGGGCGATAACGCCTACGCCAGCTACCATCAACCTGTTAAACGAGGAAACAGCTGAGTACGAAATGTCTAAGGGAATGCGTTCAGTGCAGATGGCGGTAAACCGCTTGATGAAATCAGAAGAAAAGCAAAGGCCAGAGTGGCCTGAGATCAATCGAAACATGGATTATTATTCGGCAAGTTTAACGCTGCTTTCTATGCTAGCAGTTTTGGATAACGCATCGTGAAAACTCGGTTTAATCGCACGTCTTTGTATCTGGCACTAGGCGCTTTGGCCACGTCACTTGTGTCGGTGCAGGCATACGGACAAGCTAAAACAACGTACAAAGAAAAAGATCTGGGTATATTACCTGCACAACAAGATCAGCCGGATTTAACAGGGCTTTGGTACCATATTAATGAGCGACAGATTCAGCAAGCCAATGAAGAGTTTACGCGCTTAAAAGCTCGTTACCCTACGTGGCAGGTGCCACAAGAAGTCGAAACCGAACTAAACAGAATAAACGGCCGCTTAAAAGGTACTATCAAGCCTGTAGTTTCAGCGCCAAGAGAATCGCTTCAGGCTTTAAAAAAGCAGCCAGATAAGCCCGCTTCTAAAGCCCTCCCGCTCGAACAATTTGCTCAGTTAACGCCGAAAGCCAGAGCAAATACGCCGAAGCAAAAAGTAGAAACGCTTATTGCATTGAGCAATCAAATTAAGCGTACTGATTTTTACTTGCTTATGGGTTGGACCGCCATTGATAAAGGCATGTTAGAAATGGCAACGCAGCAGTTCTCTCAGGCCCAACAATCGGCAGTTCGTGATATCGATAAACAATCCGCTCAACAAGGCCTTAACAGTGTCACTGGTATTAAGCTACAGCAGGCATTGTCTTTGCGCGATACGACAACGCTGGAGCAATTTCTCAAATCTGATAACAGCGGCTACGTGAAAGAAGTGCTGCAGGGCGCGGCATGGCAACAATACGACTTGAAAAATTACGACTTTGCCGACGCGCTATTTAGTTTGGTGAACGATAATGAAGGCAGGTATTTGTCACTTAGCGCGCAAAGCAGCGACACGGCCAAGCAAAGCGCGTTCGACCTAGCATGTAGTGTCAATACTGAGGTTTTCATTCGACGCTGTGCTGATGGTCTGGCTAGCCGACAGGCTCAGTTTTACGATACACGGCGCTACAAGCAAAGTATTGAGTCAGGCGAAGCACTCGCCCGTTTGAGACCGTTAAGTGTAGATGAGCAAGCACTAATTGGGTGGGCTGCTAAAGAGATACAAGACACCACAACCGCCACCGCAGCGTTCGAGCGAGTGCTCGCGAAGACGCCAACCGATGCGGTAATTGCCAATGAATTGGTTACAATTAATCAAGACGACGAAGCCACACTGAACCGATTGGCGCTGAGATACAGTGCGGTAAAAAGCATATTGCAAGAACGTACCACACGTAACGCCTGGCCCAGAAAACAGTTTTGGCTAGCCTATCAAAATCGCGATGCGCGGGGAGTTACAGCACAAACTAAAGATGGCCTAAGTGCAGTCTACGGTATTAATACTCGCAGTCGAAGCGGGAGCGAGGGACTCGGTAATTTCGATGTTCTGTCGCAATATATTGGTATTGGCAGCGGTTATGAAAACTGGCTGTGGCAAGTATCACTCGACTATAAGCAATTCTACAGCGGTAGTCCTCAAGTTGGTGACTGGTTTGGTAACGACCAATTGAGTGGAGCATTTTCGGGAATAAGCGGCTTTGAAGATAAGGGGCTTCGCGCCGAAGCGCATTATCAGGCACCTGATTTCAATTTTTACGCTAACCTTGAATATGCCATGTTCGATCAACCCGTTGGCGCTAAAGTAACGGGGCAGATATCTGCAACCAAATTTCTTACCAGTACAACGGTAGCTGCAACCTTATTTAGAAAGGCAAAAGAAGACAGCTTATTAAGCCAAACCGGAACCTTCAATGCTGATCACGCGAAACCTTGGGGCTACGTGATAGAAAGTGGCATAAGAGGGTTAGTAGCGCATGCAGTGGCCGACAACTGGTCTGTTGCAGGTACTGCTCAGGTTAGTCGCTTAGAAGGCGAGCAGGTTGCCGATAATAGCGCACTCTCTCTACGGAGTGATGTGAGTTACGATATTGCTACCATGATATCTCCCATGCTTGATTATTGGCGCGTAGGGCCATTCTTGAGCTATACAAGCTATGATAAAAATCTAAGCGGCTTTACGGTCGGCAATGGTGGCTACTTTAGCCCCAGTCAGTTTGTCAGCATCGGGGGCTATTCAGAGCTGTTAACGCTTGAGGCGCTAAACTGGCAAGTTAAACTTCGAAGTTCACTTGCGCTTTCACGTGTTGAACAAGACGATGATCTGCGCTTTCCGATTGGAGGTGCATTTCCTACGGCAGACGAGAACGCGACCTTTGGTGAAAGCTCAGATACGGGTTTAAGCGGAAATTTTATGGCTGAAGGTCAGTATCGAATCAATCACAACTGGATTGTGGCTGGGTATATAGGAAAAGCATTTGCGGTTGAGTACCAAGCATTTGAAGCGGGTATTCAGATAAGGTGGCGAGAAGGGCGAGGTGCTGGTGTAACAAGCGATGAGCTTTTGCTGTCTTCGCCAAGATTAAGCGGCTTTGCACTATAAAGCCGCTTTTGCCTGAAGATTCACTCTCTTTTTAAAGCGTTAATTCGCTTTTCTACGTCTAGCTAGCATGAAACATCCAGCGCCAAATAAGAGGGCGATTGATGCAGGTTCACTTACGTTGATAGCGCCGAACTGATAGTTATTTACTTGGCCTGTCGGCGCATTGTAGGTTTCGCCGTCGTCATTAATCAGTTGCACCAACGGAGTGACCAAACTATTAGCAATGACATTACCGTCTACATGACCATTGTAGAAACTTAGCTCTGCATATGGCGCCAGTACACTACCTTTAACACCCACACTATGTAGTGTAAGAAAATCAGCATCAACAAAGTTAAACAAGATGTTGTTGGTATAAAGGCCATCATGACGCTGACCTACATTGTTGTCATTGTCTCTGTACTGGCCATTTTCTCTGAAATATTCATTTTCCTGCGTAAAGGCCGTATTAAAGAAGCCAGTGTTAAATAACTCAACTGATTCACCGTACACATTGATGATGTTGTAGCTGGTGGTTGAGAAATCGTAAACAATGCCTTTATCAGCAGCGCTGAACCAACTAGCGTCAATATTGTAGATATTGATATCATCAGAGCCAGAGAAGGTAATGGTATTTAATACATCCTTGCTAGCGTCGGTACAAGCAACCGCTTGATCCGAATCGTTAGCGTCAGTGCACGACAATGTTGTTGTGCCATTCACCGACATTGACGCAAACTCCTGAGACTGCGCTGTTACTTCGGCAGCAATAGCATTAAAGTCAATATTGTTAACGTCAGCCTTACTCACGCTACCCTGTTCTACAGATGTTGCTGTCGAACCATTGATAGCGGTGTAATTGTTAACGTCGTTAAGCGTTACGGTACCGTTAACTTCGCTGCTATCAAGTTCAACGCTAGACTCAGCAAATACGTTTCCGTTTTCAACTTGGGAGCCATATAAAGTAGGGTTACTCACACTGTCGTAAACACTATTAGGCCCACCAAGTTTCACAGTATTGGCGTGCACATCACCTGATACAACATTTGAGTTACCTAGTTTGACATCACCTTTCGATGAGATACCGCCAGACTTCACCGTAGAATTAATGAGATTTACAGTCTGCTGAGCGTTAACCGCTTTATCGAATGTGAGTTCAGAGCCAAACACCATACCTGACACGGTAGTTGAACCACCGTGAACATCACCGCGCGTGAAATGAAGGTTACCGCCTACGGCAAGAGCAGACTCAGACATATCTGGCGATAGCAGTAAGCCGACATTGAAATCGGATACGTTCATTTCGCCACCGACAGCTAGTCTTCCTTCAACATCGGAAGATTGGCCGGTAAAGCTATCGAAGATGAATGCGTTGTATTCAAACGCTTCACTTAATTCAATTTTGGCGGCAGACACTTGTGGTGCTGACATAACCGCTGCAAGTACAGCAGTATAGAGTATTTTTTTGTGCATAATGGCTCCAGTGACATCAGAGTCTGGAACCGAGTTTCAACATGGATTTTCCAGACACACCGAATGGTACGATCTGAACAAAATTCATGCGATAGCACAAGAGATACTTTGGTATAAGGTCTTATACGAAAAAAGCCACCCGAAGGTGGCTTTCTTAAATTTGCGTGGTCAGAAAGGCGTTTTAGCTGCTCTTTTTAACCAAAACAGATACTTTATCAATACCTGCAATTTTAACTTGGTTCATAACTTCTACCACAGTACCGTGCTCACTGTCTTCGTGAGCCTGGATAGCAGCTGAATCCGTGTTGTTTTCCGCTAGGTATGTTTGCGTGTTTGCAACCACACGACGAATATCAACTTCGCGGCCGCCCATCATAATTGTGCCATCAGCATCAATACGGATAGAAAGCGCTTTTGAAGGCTTATCGTTTTTCGCTTGATTATCTTCAGGACGGTTTACGTCCAAACCTTTCTCTTTCACGAACGAGGTCGTTACGATGAAGAAAATCAACATGATGAACACGATGTCCAACATGGGGGTCATATCAATCTGAGCCTCGTCTTCAGCCGAGGTATGCTTCTTTCTTTTCATCTCGTCTTCTTTCTTCTGTTACGTTCGAGCGCTTTAGTATACTGCTTGTTACAAAAATATACAGGGTTTTGTACAAAAACAGTGTGCTCATTAACACTTGTTGTTGAAAAAATACTCAGTTTCACAGTAATAAAACAACAAACTAGGTTTGTTTATGTGAAATAGCGACACCTAATTGGTAAAAATACAACATCAATGCCTGATTGAGTGATGTACGCAAGTTACCATGAGGATAAATGCCAAGTCTAGCTTCCGTTGATTTTTTTGTCCCCTGCACCAAAAATGCGTTTTTGATCTCGTGATCTTGAATACAGGCTTCAAATGCGCGGGCAGCCATCTCCTGAGGCATAGCATAATAATACATTTTTAACGCGCGATCAGCTTCTACGGATCGCACAAAGTACTCATTTGGTCTTTTTTGATCATTTAGGAACAATAGCGAGAAACAATCGCTCAATTTTTGATTCAACGGATGAGGATTCATCGGGGCATTGTCGAGCCAGGCCTGTGTGGCAAAGCTACCGACAGCAATACCGTCGAACATGCGCGGCGCAATATAATGATCGAAAGCGTGAAACCATTCGTGTGCTAGCGCTCCGGCTCCTGCATTTTTTGCTAGCGCAAGCTGTCTTTTCGCACTGTTGTAGTGGGCACTGCTGTGTTTTTGACCGCCACTGCCAAAAGCCAGTGACAGGGATCCGTTTAACGATAACACCTGTTCATTGATATTTAAGATCGCGACCAGATCGTAAAGCGCATCGAAAAAGAGGTTGGCAGCGATCTGTTGTTCTTCTGCTGTTACCCATCTACCCACAGTGATCGTAGCGAAATTAAACAGTTTGCGAATATCTTGAAATGAAACATCAGCGCCGTCCCTGTGGCTTGGGCCGTTGCGATAAAACTGCTGATGAATACGGCCTTTACTTTCCAACACTGACATCCGAAATTAATAGGCGTTAAGCCATCGAGCCCAATAACTGTTCGCACCATGCTTCGATGCGTGCGTCTGTTTTGTCGTATTGGTTTTCATCGTCAAGAGACAGGCCAACAAACTGAGTTTTGTCTTCGGTTAACGCTTTTGAGGCGGTAAACTCGTATCCTTCGTTTGGCCAATAACCAACGATCTTACATCCTGATGGCAATATTGCATCGTGAAGCATGCCTAGTGCATCTTGAAACCATTCACCGTAACCAAGTTGGTCGCCAAGTCCGAATAAGGCGATGGTTTTCCCTGATAAATCCAAACCGTGCACTTCTTCCCAATGAGACTCCCAATCTTCCTGGAGCTCGCCAAAGTCCCACGTTGAAATACCAAAAATGATAATGTCGTATTCGGCCGTGCGCGTTAGGTTAACGTCTTTAATGTTGTGAAGGTCAACAATATCTTCGTCAAAAAGGCTATTGAGTTGCGCTTGGATTTTTTCTGCTGCCATTTCTGTATAGCAGGTTGTTGAGCCGTAAAATAATCCGATGGACAGTGCGCTATCACTCATTAGATACCTCTTTTGAACTAATCGTCTTTAGAAGCTGGGAATTCTACCTCTTTACCGTTGCTCAACAAAGCTTTGCACTGAACATCGGTGTTTTTCTGTGAAATTTTTAATACACCAATGGCGCAACCGTTGAATAATTCGCCATAGCCCAAACTTGGTTCTCTCGCTTTTACTGACATATTTCGACGTCTTGTGAAAAGGTTTAGAGGCGATTTAGAGCGATAAAGCACGCGGTTTAATCTATCTAGCCATTTGATCAATCCATCCGGAAAGGCGTTTTTTAATCCACTGCAGGTGAACTGGGTGATGTGAGGGCTGTTGCGCCTAAAGCGCAGGCGTACATCGTATACAAAGGAATAGTGCACATCGCCAGATAGAATGATGAAATCGGGGGGCGTTTTGTAATGCCTGAATATGTTTAATATAACGTTCGCGGTGCCTTTGTGGGCCATCCAGTTCTCAGCATCAACAGTAAGCGCCTTGCCAAAAAACGTAAACACCTTTTGAATGGCTTCGATAACCTTTACACCATAAATGGGAGCGGCAGAGACAACGATGACAGATTCTTTGCCAATTATAGAATGCTGAAAATCACACAGTGCTTCCCAGTCCATTAGCCCCGAGGGCTTATTCATATTAGATTCACTGCGCCAACGCTGCGTGCGGGTGTCTAAAACCTCAATAGGTGGTGTGGTATCCAAACGGTAATGCCACTGATCAAAATCCAAAAGATCATCAATGATTTCATCGTGCGAGTTTAAACCGCTTTCTCCCATTGATTCTTGTACTTTAGCAATTAATGGCGCTACTTTTTTTGGTGCATTTCCCCATCCTTGGCAAAGCAAGTAGCCGATAAGCGCATTGCCAATCATGCGTTTTGATAGAGGGTTTCCATAGACTTCTTGTTCCCAGCCCCGGGTTAAGTTCCAGTCGTCGGTAACATCGTGATCGTCAAAAATCATATAGGTAGGAATGTGTGCCAGGGCCCTACGTACCTGCGGTAGCTGTTTTACAAAGCCGTTAAGCGCCTCGTGTTCTTTGTCGAAAATAGCGTGGTATTTTGGGGGGATCCCATCTTTATCTATATTGATATCAGCCCAAAGCGTGTCGGACCACACCAGTAAATACATAGCGATGATCTCCGCACTGCCAATCAAATGGTTTTGCGCGTTTACTGATGTGAATACCGGTTTTTTCTTAGCACCAAAGAATATTGAAGACAGTACCGTATTGGTCGCAATTTGTGGCAGAAGCTGCTCTCGTTCGTAATACCCATGTTCATGTGTGGCAAGTTCATTAGTGTTGGTTACTACTGCCCCTTCCAGTGCTTCATGATAAAGACCTAAACGGTCAATCACGCTGTGTATGGCTTTAAGCATAGGACCTGCGACATCATCAGCGTAAATTTGATCGCCCGTCATCAACAGGAGATCGGGAAAATCATTTTGCTTTTTGAACGCATTTTTATGGAGTACATCTACTTGTGCTAGGGCATCATCACTGTGAAAGTGAGGCTTACGGCATGAGCCGTGCAATATGGTCTCGGGAGTCTCGGTGTAGTGGAAACATAAGGAAGACTGCCCATCGTAAAGAAGCCCGCGTTGTTCATTTTCCCATGAAGCCTGCTGAGCATCGTCGCTAAAAGATAGCGAGTAACCTATCCGCGCAGTATCTTCGAAGGGCTCTGACGAAGTGAAAGAGAGCAAGTGTATAAATGCGTACTTACCTACGCGTATGGTTTCGCGTTGACAATTGCCGCTGACGACGACTTCATTTGCAGATAGATTTAGCGCAGGTGAATCGGCGTTACTGGTTACTACCCAAATATGACATTCTGTAGATGTCACCTTTCTTACTATTGGACCTGCAATAACTTGGGGCAAGTGCTGCGTAGAAATGACGCTCTCCTTTAATTTTCGTCAATATTAATACACGTAAGCGTGTTAACTAAATATGCTGCACATTAATCGAAAACATGATGACAGCACGACTATTTAACGTTGCCAAATCATATATGTACTCAGCAAACCTGATGTCTATCGCATAACCTTACTCTTTTTTGTGAATAAACGGTATGCTCGATATACTCCCTTACAATTTTTTCAGTTTTACCTTTTGCTCTCGTCTTAATAAACGGAGAGAGGACTTCACACTATGCTAAAATATTTAACCAGTGCTGTGCTAACCACTTTACTGATAAGCGCCTGTAGCGAGCCGAAAGACGTTGTTATTACTCCTGAACCTCAAGACTTAACAGAAGTCACTGTGGGTAAATGGATCCTTGATGAAAAAGGCAACGTTATGTTTGATCCTCAAACCTCAGGGTTAGTGGTGCTAGACGGTCAACTTGTCACTATCGCAGATGCTAGCGCCGATACCACTCAACAGTTGAAACTTCATAGCATTTCACCAGATACCGCAACGCTGAGCGCATCGAGCGAACGCTTCTCATTTTCCAACACCGTGCGCCGAAGCTGTTTTTATAGCTATTTGAGTGAGCAGCCTGATTTAGAAGCGCTAGCCGTAGACCCCAGAGATACTAACGTAATTTATACGGTTACCGAAGATGCTACCCGTACCGGCGCATTAAGCCCTCGCTGTGAATCCAAATACGAGGAAACAGGGTCAACAGATTACCCTACCTTGTTGGTAAAATTGACACGAAAAGATAATGGCTCGGTTGAAATGTCGGATGTGCGACCTCTTCAGTTTCCCAACGATTTTGAAGTAGGTAATTTTCCTAACGACGGCATTGAAGGGTTGACGATGGCTGAAGACGGCACGTTATATCTGGCGCTAGAGAAAGATAAAGCAGGACAGCCACGAATTTTTACATTGGCTGTTGATGAAGACTTTTTCTCGTCGAATGATTTTGCCACAGTGAGCGAGCCTAACCTTCAACTTCCTTCGTTTACTTCAGGTAATCACCCTATCAATGGACTGGCGTTATATACTCATTCAACGGGCGCATCCTATTTGTTTGGCGCAGCAAGAAACGACAATGAACTGTGGGTAATTGATGTGAGTGGCAGTAAGCCAACAAAACGTATCCCTATTACTTTCGACGTTGCCGGCGATCAGAGTTGCGAACAGTACACAATGGATAATTCGTCGATGGAAGGATTAGTGACCATTGAAAATACCTTGTGGATCATTAACGATCCTTGGGAGAAAAACTACCTTAAAAACGCGACGTGTGAAGCGCATAAGAAGCGTTATGAAGACTTAGCGCCTTTATTATTTCCACTAGAAATTAACAGCGTTTGGTTTGAATAATAAGAAAACGAATAGATTGAAAAACAAAAGGGTTGCTTTTAAGCAACCCTTTTTATTGTTGGCTAACGCTATTAATATCGCTGTTTTATCTATGCGTCGCTGCGAAGTCGAGAAGCGAAGGTTTTTTTGAACTTCGCAAGTTTAGGCGCCACCACCATAGAGCAATATTGGTTTTGTGGATTATTTTTGAAGTAATCTTGGTGGTAGTCTTCGGCGTCGTAGTAGTTATTTACTGCTACTATTTCAGTCACTACGGGATCGGGCCAAATCTCTTCTTCTGTGATTTCTGCGATAATTTTTTCTGCTTCAGCTTTTTGTGTATCGTCGTGATAGAAAACCGCGCTGCGATACTGTGTGCCTACATCATTGCCCTGTCTGTTAAGCTGTGTAGGGTTATGCAGCGCAAAGAAAATTTCTAGTATCTCTCGGTAGCTAATGCTGTCGGCATCAAACGTCACTTGTACCACTTCAGCATGGCCAGTATTTCCTTTGCATACCTCTTCATAGGTTGGATCGGCCTTTTCGCCTCCAGCATAGCCAGAAATTGCTTTTTCCACGCCTTCAACGCTATTAAACGCTGATTCGATACACCAAAAGCATCCGCCTGCCAACGTGGCGACTTGTAAATTTGCCATAGTAAAAACCTCTCTTAATCTTTGTCTGTAGTGTGGGTGCGGGTAGGTCACAACACAAGTCATCCAAGCGTGTTTTTTTATCGTATAAACGAATATTAAATAAGAATAATGTGCGAGCTGAGTGAAAGGTTTTAACATGTGAGGCTAGCTGCTTTCTTTCAAGCAGTTTGCAACTGGTAAGAATGCGTATAAACGTGTTCAAAATTTGGCAGAGGTATTCAGTCGTGATTATTTTCTATGACGGGTATTGTCCGTTGTGTATCGCTGAAATGCGTCATTTAAGAAAAAGAGACAAGCACAACAAATTAACATTGGTAGATATTCAGGCCCCCGATTTTTCGAACCGTTATCCAACCATGGATTGGCATGCACTCAATGCAAGAATTCACGGACTTCGTGAAGACGGGACGTTGATAACTGGCCTTGATGTCACTCATGAAGCATGGAAAGCCGTGGGCATGGGTTGGCTATATGCACCGCTTCGCTGGCCTGTTATTCGTCTTGTAGCCGATGCTTTCTACAATGTATTCGCAAAGCATAGATACACTATTTCATACCTGTTAACAGGTAAAAAACGCCAGTGCGATCGCTGCATACCAGGAGAAGCCAGTGAAAAATAACGTACTCATAGTGGGCGCGTCGGGCGGCATTGCGTCTGCGCTTATTGAGCAATATAGCAGTGAAGGTGCTAGGGTGTTTGCGGTTAGTCGCGCCCCTTTAGCTGACACTAATCATTCTGGGGATGTTACCTATCATCAGCTGGCCGAACAGGACGATAGGCACATTAGCGAATTTGTTGAGCAGCTGGCTGAACAGCAGGTTGTGTTAACTACGGTAATTATCACAACAGGCTTTCTACACCGCGAAAGCGATGGCATTCATCCTGAGAAACGTTTGGAAGATGTCAGCGAGCAGGCCTTAGCGGCTTATTTTTCGACTAACAGCATTATTCCCGCAATGTGGCTCAAGCATTTGGTGAATATTATGAGTAAAGAAGGCTCAACCCTTGTTTGCTTAAGCGCGAGAGTAGGGAGTATTTCAGATAATGGACTTGGCGGGTGGTACGGCTACCGCGCGTCGAAAGCGGCGCTCAACATGTTGGTTAAAACAGCGTCGGTAGAATACAAGCGCAGATTGAAAGACGTGATGCTTGTTTGTTATCACCCTGGGACGGTTGATACGGGGCTTTCTAAGCCTTTTCAAAAGAACGTCGCCGCCAAGAAACTGTTCACGCCTGAGTTTACCGCTAAACAGCTCATTCACCACCTTTCGGCGCTTAATCGAGACCAAGCTTGTCATTTTATCGACTGGAATGGCGAAGTGGTAACTTGGTGATACGGTCTAACATCATTTCAGCAAGTCCAACATCAAGACTTTTTATTTCACTGCTGTTACCATGCTATTTTTGGGAATGGTGCAGCGTATTGATAAGCCCATAGAGGTAGCAATACAACGCGTTGACGCCACACGTGAGTCATAACAACAAACGCCATCCTGATAATAAATAATACCAGTTCGCTCGGCTTGATTCTTACGAATAGTAAGTACCGACAACCAGCATAAATTGTGAGCACACGACGTGTTTGTGCATCACAAGGCGTGATACGGCGAACTGCTATAACAATAACTCAACAAGAGGAAGGGATATGAGCGGGGCCAGAGAACAGTTCGGATCGCGCATAGGTTTTATTTTGGCTGCTGCAGGTTCTGCGGTAGGCATAGGTAATTTGGTAGGGTTTCCTGTCGGTGCAGCTAAAAATGGCGGTGGTGCATTTCTTTTAATGTACGCTATTTTCGTTTTTGCCATTTGTTTACCGGTAATGCTGGCGGAAATGTCAGTTGGTCGCCATGCTAGAAAAGACCCGCTTGGTGCATACAGTGATATAAGCGGTAATGAAAAGAAATGGAAAGTCGCGGGGTGGCTAGCTATTGCTACGCCGTTCATGATTGCCGTTTTCTACATGGTTATTACTGTGTGGCTTTTCGGCTATTTGTTCGAAGCAGTAAGCGGAAATCTAGACAAGTTAGCTAACCCAGAAACCTTTGGGCTGTTTATTAACTCAGAAGCCATATTTTTATATATGGCGGCCGTTGTTGGTGTGGTCTACCTCATCCTTCAAGGCGGTGTAAAAGAAGGGATAGAAAAAGCGGCAAAGCTGCTCATGCCTGCGCTTTTCGTGATGCTAATCGGTCTCGTTATCTTTGTATTAACCCGCGAAAATGCGATGGCTGGCGTTGAGTTCTACATTGTTCCTGAGTTTTCAAAAATCACTGCTGAAGTGGTGAATGGTGCGCTATCGCAGGCCTTTTTCTCTCTATCGTTGGGTATGGGTATTCTTATAACCTATGGTAGCTACATTGATAAGCGTGCAGATGTACCGAGCGCTGCCAAGCTGGTGGCGTTAACGGATACGGCCGTGGCGTTCACAGCGGGTTTGATGATCCTTCCTGCCATCTTCTCTTTTAACCCAGACATTAACCCTGATGATTTAAGTGAATCGTCAGTGGGTATGATTTTTACTTATCTGCCTAGTATCTTTCTAGCGTTACAAGACTCGATTGGATATATGGGCGCATCGATTGTCGCTAGCTTGTTCTTCTTATTAGTGTTCTTTGCGGCAATTACGTCGCTAGTGTCTATTTTTGAAGTACCTGTTGCGGCGCTTATGGATGAAAAAGGTGTAAGCCGTAAATGGGCGCTTGGGTCGCTAGGAAGCATTATGATTTTGCTAGCCATCCTAAGTGCGTTGTCATTCGGTAAAGTTGATATGCTTACGTCGTTTATGCACTACGCTGGCACAGATAAATCACTGTTTGATGTCATTTACGATGTGTTCTACGACACAATTTTGCCTTTAAACGGCTTGCTAATTTGTTTGTTTGTTATTTATCGTTGGAAGAGTGCAAACTTCAATGCTTCTTTGGAAGAGGGCAGCAGTGGTTACAAAGGCAGCTGGTTTGAAAAGTACGTGGATATTTCGCTTAAAACCTTTATTCCGCTTATTTTACTCGTGATTTTTGTAAACACGGTAGCGGTAAAATACTTCGGGTTGAGCCTATTCGGATAGTCAGGTGTTACAAGAAATGACGTGAGCTAGCAGTGAGCTCAACTTAAAAACGGCAAGCCTAAAGCTTGCCGTTTTTGTTTGTGTCAGAGTATGTGTTTTCACTAAGTGTAAAGCCTAAAACATGCGATAGGGGTCGCTATACTCTGGTGTAATATTTAGCCTTGCCCAGCTTTGTGCGGCGTCAATCACTTTGCCAGCAGGTTCTGCTTCAGTATCAGAAAAGCGAGGAGCATCAATATCCATCGCCTTCGCTGCATCCACGTAATAAATACCGCGCTTAGGATGAGACAAGCTGCAAAGGTGAATAACATCGTTAAGCGGCTTGCCACGAATGATGGTCGTCAGCGCAGATACAATGTCGTACACATGAACAAGGTTTATCCGCTTATTTCCTGCATCTAACTGTTTTCCACTTAGTGAGCGAGCGGGGTGACGGTCTGGGCCTACTAAACCGGCTAGGCGAACAATACTGATATCAACCTGACCTCGCTTAGACAATAAATAGTCTTCAATAGTCACGTGGGCTTTGGCCGAGGCTGTTTGCGGCTGTGTAGTGCTGACTTCGGACACTACCTCATTTGTTGCATCGCCGTAAACCGACGTGGTGCTGATAAACACGATATGCGCCACCTTTACGCTGATGGCTGCGTCTATCAACTGCAGCATATTGTTGGTGTATGACGAGAGATCTGTGTTTCTCCTGCCAGGGGGAATATTTAGCAACAAGGTAGCGTTTGGCAAATGGTTACAAAGCGCTGATGTATCTTCGCCCAGGGCATATTCAATTGCGGTGATACCTTGGTCTTGTAACGCGAGACGTTTCTGTTGGCTTCGAGTGGTGCCAATAATATTGACCTTACCTGAAAGTGCTTTGCCCACATAGCTGGCTAACCAGCCGTAGCCACTAATTACTGCATTTTGAGTCATCGATTAAATACCCCTTTGTTTAGGGCTTAAGAGTACATTAATTGAAGGGCGGTTGTCGTTAACTGTAAAAATGAAAAACCGACTGGGTTACAGTCGGTTTTCAAAGGTGAGTGGTTAGAGTTGCAAGTCGTTTCGCTTTGCGCGTTTAGTTCGCTAAATGTTCCAACTACATTTTCATTTCGTCGTTGTGGTCATGGTGGTTGCCTTGATCAATATCTAGCAGGTTCAAGTCATCTAGCCCAGATATGGATGCCTGCATTTTGCCTTCGGCATAATCTGCTTTCTTCAGTACCTTACACAATGCATCGCCTTTTTCTTCCAGCGCAGCCGCTTGGCTTTCTAAGCGATATTCTAAATCTTCACCCCAGCGCTCCATCTTTTGCTCAAACTCAGACATATCACCGCCTTCCCACAACATTTGTGTTCCTACCGCAATAAGTATTCTACCCATAGACTCACTGATTAAAGACTCAATTTGCGCTTCGAATTCTTGCTCCCAGCTTTCGTCAAACCAACCTGGCTCATCGAATTTAGTAGAATCAACGCGAATATTCCCTGCGTCATCATAGAATGAAGTGTTTAGTTTGGTTTCAAGTGAGTCGAACAGTTCACGAAAATCGTCACCCATTTGCTCGCCGCCTAACAGTTCAGTAAATACTTCAGTTACTGCCACGTTGGCAATTTGCAGCCCTTCACTGGCGATATTCAAGGTCATAGGGATGGCGATATCAATGTTGTTGTAATATTCACTTACCCAGCGCTGTTGTTCGCTGTCAAGCGATACTGGTTCGCCGTTAATGGTCATATTGTGATGGGAGTCAATCGTCATCACTGAGCCATTGTCCATCTGTACCGTTAGGTCACCTTGGTAATATTGAATATGACCATCAAGCTCCATGTCACAACTGTTGTTTTGAAAGCTGCTGTCATGCGCAAATGCGTGGCCGCTCATCAAAGCACTGGTAAGGGCAACTGAAAGTAATAGTTTCTTAGACATTGTTCATTCCTTAATTTACGTGTGACGCGTTAACGAAAGTGCTCGAAGCAAACTGCAATGCGTTGTAGTGTCACTGTCAGATAGACGCTAACGATACTCGCTGTTATACCTAAGGTAGAGCAATGGCCTTGCCAATATTTAAAGTCTATATCTTTCAAATGGTTAGTGATATTTGATGATTTCTTTATGCTCTGCTAAATACACTATTTAGTGAGATTACCAACTAATTAGTAGTTTTGACTAAGATCAATTAATACCAATAGCGGTACATTTAAGCCAATCCAAGCATGGTTAAATCTTATTTATTGGTGCATAATACCGCCAATATTTTTAAGGGGTTATCACAATGGCTGATTGGATTAATGCAATTATGTTTGGTGTTGCGCTAATTGCCTTTACGCTAGGGCTAAGCAGCATCGTTATGGGCTTTATGACTGCTAAAGCAGGTGCTGAAGGTATGCAGGAAAAAATCGAGTACGGTTTTTTTGGCGTTACTGGTTTAGTACTTTGCTTACTGATGGCCTACGCATTGGCTTAAGCGATAAGCATTAAAAAAACCGGCTATCTCAGCCGGTTTTTTTTCGTCTTGAACAAGTCTTTATTCATCACTGCCTTATCGATTAGGTTCGCTCTTCTCCAGAGCATCCTCGGGCGCATTGTCGCTTTCGGGACTGTTTCTATAAGCGCTTTGTTCGCGATGGGCAAGCAGCGACAAATGTCCATCACGTTGATAAGCGCGTAAATCGAACAAATCCAGCATAGCCATAACGTGGTCGAAAATATCCGCCTGTACTTTTTCGTACCTCACCCATTCCTTTTGTGCACTGAAGCAGTAAATTTCTAAAGGTAAACCAAGCTCATTAGGCGGTAGCTGCCTAACCATTAGGGTCAGTTCTTGGTTTATATCCGGGTGCTTGCGCAAGTATGCCTCTAAATAAGCTCTAAAAGTGCCGATGTTGGTAAGGCGACGGCTGTTTAGCAGATCCGACTCATCAATGGAGTAATCTCGGTGATAAGCGCGGAGCTCATTTTTCTTCTTATCGATATATTCGTTGATATAGCGAATTTTCGAAAAGCGCTCTAGCATATCGTTGTCACAAAGCTTAATAGAGTGCACATCAATATAAATGGCGCGCTTAATTCTGCGTCCGCCAGACTCTTGCATACCGCGCCAGTTCTTAACTGCTTCTGTAGTAAGGCTGTAAGTCGGCAGCGTAGAAATGGTTTTATCCCAGTTCTGTACTTTGACGTTGGTAAGGCCTATCTCGAGTATTTCACCATCTACTTCATACTTAGGCATGGCAATCCAGTCGCCCGTATTAAACATGCGGTTAGCGGCTATTTGAATGCCGGCAACAAAGCCCAGAATGGTGTCTCTGAATATCAATAGTAAAACAGCGGCAATGGCGGTTAAGCCAGACACAATAAGTAGCGGGCTTCTGTCTACAATTAAAGAGATACTTAATAGTATGGTGACAATAGCAAATGCCAATTTGGTAACTTGAATAAAGCCAGTGATGGGTGCGCGTTTAGCAAGCGCTGAGGCGTTATAAACGTCTTCCACTGTGCTCAACATGGCATATAAGGCAAGAAGGCCGCTATATAGCATGTATAGCTGAGCGCTCTTTATCACCATACCGTGCATCACGGCTTCATCGCTAATAAGTACCGGTGTGGTTAAGTAAATAAACAGGGCAGGAAACAGGTGCATTAAGCGACGGAAAAATCCGTGCTGCTGCAAGGCGTTGTCCCAGAGGTTATTGGATTTGTATACCCAACTGGCTATCTGGGGGCGCACCAATAGCCTTGCGATAATATAGATTACCGCCGACACCACTAAAATACTACTTAGTGCGATGACGTTATACAGCGGATCTTCAGTAGTAAGATTCGGGAAAATATCATTAACTATGTGAATAAAGTTATCGCGTACTGAAGCACTGACTTCCATTAATTACGACTCCAACATTTTCTTTATACGGTTGTCTTTATTTTCCCATAGACCGTTCAACCAGTTTTGGAAATAAAGACGAAACTCAGACTCAGTGCGTTCTGAATGCTGTTGTAATTCAGGTACCGGCGTAACGTTCACATCGATCACGATTTTTGTCATCTGACCGCTAAGCATTGCCATCATAGGATGACGCTTATTTTCCGGGTAAAGCAGCGAGATATCTAACACGTTGGTAAATAATTCGCCCATAGCTGAGAGCGTAAAGGAAACGCCGCCGGCTTTGGGGGGCAGGAGGTTTTCATAGGGACTTTGCTTTGACAGATGCTTCAATGAAGTAAATCGAGTTCCCTCTACAAAGTTAATGACCGTTGTGGGCACCGTTCTAAACTTCTCACAATACGCTTTGGTGGTTTCGAGATCTTTTCCTTTTTTCTCTGGGTGCTTTTCTAAATAAGCACGGGTGTATCTGTGCATGAACGGCATATCAAGCGCCCAGGCACCGAGTCCGACAAATGGCAGCCAAATAAGCTCTTTCTTAAGGAAAAATTTGGGTGCAGGAATGCGGTTCGTTGCGAATTCAATGAGCAGAATAATGTCGAGGTAGCTTAAATGATTGGCAATAATCAGATACCAACGGTCTTTTGACAGTTCGCCGTGTACCGAACACTCAATATCGACGCGGTTGAACAAGCGTATCATGAGAATGCTGACCCGTCCGAAGCTAAACATTAGCCCGTGCATCACTTTATTCCATGCTGTTCTTATCTTTCCGTTAGGCATAATAAGTTTTACCAAACCCAGTAAGATAATTAAGCCTCCCCACAACGCAAGATTGAGGATTTGTAGTGAAGTATGTAATACGAAAATAAAAGGAGCGAGTACTGCGCGAATCATAATGGTTTCTGTGTTGCGTTTAGTGAATCTAAAAGTTGATCTTTGGCATGCCAGCGTTCATTCAACCACGTCTGAAAACGGGCTCGAACTTGCGGATCATCAAAATAATTGTCGCTGAAAATGCCGTTTTCCATAATGTCTTTGATGGGCATTACGTTGATATTCACTCGAATATCACGAACCTTACCACTAACGAAGTCCCAGAAAGACGGTACGCCGTTCGGATAATCAATTGTGACATCAATAAGCTTATGCAAATGATCGCCCATCGCAGACAAAACGAATGCTATGCCGCCTGCTTTAGGCTTAAGTAAATGAGTGAAAGGCGAGGCCTGCTTGTCGTGCTTGGCTTGCGTAAAGCGGGTGCCTTCAACAAAATTCATAATACTTACAGGCTTATTCCTAAATTTCTCACACGCTTGGCGCGTGGTTTCCATATCCTTTCCTTTCAAATGCGGGTTTTTAGCCAAAAATGATTTGGAATACCGGCGCATAAATGGAAAATCGAGTGCCCACCAAGCCAGACCTAAAATAGGAACATAGATAAGCTCTTTTTTGAGGAAAAATTTCAAAAATGGGATTCTTCGGTTAAATACACGTTGAAGAACTAAGATATCGACCCAAGATTGATGGTTAGCAACAACGAGATACCAATCATCTCGAGTGAGTTTTTCTAGTCCGTTTATTTGCCATTTGGTGCGTCCGCTGATGCGCTGATTCAGGTTATTAACGCCGATCCACGCAGTCGCGCATGCGTCGAGTAAATAAGAAATGAATCGTCGCCACGGCGCAATAGGTATAAGTTTAAAAATAGCCAATATGAAAATAGGCGTTGACCACACTACCGTATTGACGAAATAGCAGATGACCGAAATAGTGCCAACAATATGATGCAACAGTGCTTTTACCATTGTACTTACCTCAAAAATTAGGCGCTTAGTGTAAACGAACTTGATCTAAAATCCGATAGAGCCTTTACTGATTCCACAATAAAGGTGCAAATTTACGTATTTAAGGAGCTGAAATGGAGCTTATTGGCGAAAATAGAGCATTCGGGGGACGGCATTTACGCTATACCCATAAAGCTGAAATAACACAATGCGATATGACCTTCGCAATTTTTCTTCCCCCTTTCGCCTCGAAAGAAAAGCCAGTGCCCGTGCTTTACTGGCTGTCAGGGCTGACATGTACCGACCAGAACTTTATGCAAAAAGCCGGTGCGATGAAGCTAGCGGCGGAATTAGGTATGGCTATTGTAGCGCCCGATACATCTCCCCGTGGCGAGAACGTTCCAGATGACGAAGAAGGATCTTATGACTTTGGCCTTGGGGCAGGCTTCTACGTTGACGCTACGCAGGCGCCGTGGGATAAGCATTACAAAATGTATAGCTATATTGTGAACGAGCTACCTGCGCTTATTGAAAGCGAGTTCCCTGTAACCAAAGAGCGCGCTATTAGCGGTCACTCAATGGGCGGACACGGTGCTTTAGTTATTGGCATGCGTAATCCTAATAAGTTTGTATCGGTATCGGCCTTTAGCCCTATCTCAAATCCTTCAGATTGTCCGTGGGGCGAGAAAGCCTTAAGTCGATATTTAGGCGATGACAAGGCAGCATGGCAGGATTACGACGCCTCGTTGCTATTAGCCAGCAAAACACACAGTGTACCTCTGCTAGTAGAGCAAGGGACAAAAGATGAGTTCTTGCACGAGCAGCTGAAACCTCAGTCACTTGTTCATGCTGCGCAACAGTCAGATACGCAACTTACGCTTAACATGCATGAAGGTTACGATCATAGTTACTTCTTTATTGCATCATTTATTGAAGAACATTTGGAGTTCCATGCAGGACACATGGGGCTAATTTAAGCGTAAAATACAAGCTGTAAAAAAGCCGGATCGTACTCCGGCTTTTTTGTTTATGGCTGATGAAGCTTTGCTTAAGCTTACTTTAGCTTTTGCGCTAAAGTTATAAATTCAGGTATGGCAACGGGGCGCTGATATAAGTAACCCTGACCATAAGCACACCGATGATTTTGCAAAAACTGTTGCTGCTGTTGGGTTTCAATACCTTCTGCAATAATCTTAATGTTTAAGTTGCTCGCCAGTCCAAGAATAGCCTGAACGATAGCTTGGTCGTCGGTGTTTTTCTCAAGTTCACTGACAAAGGAACGGTCAATCTTAAGCTCATCGATAGGCAGTTTCTTCAGATACACCAGTGAACTAAAACCTGTACCGAAATCGTCAATCGACACGGTGATCCCCATTGCTCGAAGCTCGTTGAGTAATACTGAAACGGTATCCAAGCTTTCCACAAACACGCTTTCGGTTAACTCGATAGATAAGTTTGAGCCGGGGAGTTGGTGATCTTCCAATGCGTTTTTAATTTGGTTTAGTAGTGCTAAATCTGACACTTGGCGGCCAGAGATATTAATGGCCAACCTAATGTCTAAATTAGAAGCCTTTAACGCTTCTATAGCATCACAAGCTTCATTGATAAGCCACTCGCCGAAAGGGAAAATGAGTTCACTTTTTTCAGCAAGAGGAATGAACACTTCTGGGGAAATAAACTTACCTTCCGGCGTTATCCATCTTGCCAATGCCTCGCATTTAACAATTTTGCCAGTCTCTAAATCGACAATAGGCTGCAAAAAGAGTTTGAGTTCATTGTTTTCGATGGCAGAACGTAGCTGACTCTCAAGCTCGCTAATTGCATGATGTTGTTTGTGTAGTTCTTCACTGTAGGTAAGTACCACATTGCGACCTTGGTATTTAGCGGCCTGCAAGGCGATGTCAGCACACTGAAGAAGTGATTCGGTTGACGGGCAGTGTCGGGGAAAGTTCGCTTCGCCAATATTTATGCCTAAATTCGGCTCGCTGCCATTGAGAACGGTATAGGTTTGAGTGAGCTTTTTGACTAGCTGCTCAATATACTCGGCACTGGTAAGTTCGTTAAAGGTATCTTCACGTTTCACCAATGCAAACTCATTGCTGCCTATTCTCGCTATAAACCCGCTGTTGCCGACAAAGGTCTGCAGTCGCAGTGCGAACGATTTAAGGATCTCGTCACCCGACTGATAGCTAAGTGATTCATTTATCTTCTTAAAGTCGCATATATCTATGATGAACAACTTGAATGCGATTTCTTCCTGAACCAGTCTTCTTACTGTATCGGTAAACAAATTGCGATTGGCTACCTTTGTTAACGAGTCCATTCCACTGGCAGTTAATACGCTCTCTTCTTTATTGTGAATATGGGTAATATCGGTAAGTAGGTAAACCCAATGGGTTAACTCATCCCCTTGTAATACAGGGTGAATGGTAACCTGAAGCCACACACCATAATCGTCAACAGGTTGCCAATAAAGCTCCCCTTGCCAGGGGGCTTTTCGCTGCACCAGTGCGGGAAGAAACGTTGCCGGCGCATCAATATCAGTAAGAAGCTCGTTGACGCGAATAGAGCTTGGCGTTGTGCTATTACACAGCAGCAATCTATGAGACGCTTTGTTGTCCAATATCAATCCGCCTTTGTCGTCTAAAATGACAACGCCGGTTTCCAGGTTGTGAATAGCTTGCTGAATGGGCGGAACGAGCTTTTGAAGTCGGGTGTTCTTGCGTAAAACACCATTTAATTTGTGCCTAATATACTCATGCTGACCTACAATTTCGTGATGGCTTAGCAATAATTCCCGCGCGGCTTGCAGCGTTTTACGTTTTTCGTCAAATTGCTCTTCTACGTTTTTAACGACCAAATAGCGAGAACCCGATTCGCTATTAATTGCCAATGCTTCTAAGCGAAGTACTTGGCTCTCATTGTGCTCCGTCCAAAAGCCAGATGAAAGCGTAAATGACGTTTCGCCTTTCCATACTTCGTCGGCATCGAGAAAAAAGTCGTCTAAAAAAATGGAGGGGATATGCTTCTTTTGCAGTTTGTTGTTTTCGTCAATCGTAACAACATTTCCTAGCCATGGAAGTTCTGGCGTTAAGCATTCAATGTCGCTTTCGGAGTTACACCTAAATAGCGCGCAGTTAGTAATGCCCAATGCATTTAATAAATGAATATCCATGGCAATCTCCTACCAAAACGCAATTGTACTGAATAAACTCTCTACATTTTCGCCGGTCTTTGCGCTGGTCTTCGTTAGTGAAGCGAATTTTTGAGCGTAAGAATTGAGTTCTTCCTCACTCCAGTGCCAACTTGTGGGGAGATCGGTTTTATTTACAACAAAAAATGCGGGGATATCGGGGTAGTGTTCGCGTGCGAGTTCTAGAATTTCCATGCCTTCAAGCAAGGATTGAGACCGAGTTTGGTCAACTACAATAATGTAGGCGCTTGCGCCGCGAAGGTAGCGAGGGTTGAAGCCACAGTATCTGTCGATACCTTCTAAATCCCAAATTAGAAGCTGAACGCCGCGTCCGTCTTTATTGACTTGTTTCTTGTCTATTTTTACGCCAATAGTGGTCTTGTATTTTTCGGAGAAAATACCTTCAACGAACTGTTTTATCAGGCTTGTTTTGCCAACACCAGTGGGCCCTAAAATACATACTTTTTTCTGTATCACTGCAAAGCTTCCCTACTGCTGCTCACTGGATATTAAAACGTTTAACATGACTGAACGCCCCATTGATGCTTTCTGCAATGGTAGCTCTCCTAAGCTTACAGGTATAAGAATATCACTTTCTACGCCAAGTGAAATTAATGAATTCACAACATTCTCTGCTCGTTTTTGACTCAATGCGCGATTTCGTGCGCTTGAGCCTGAATTATCACTGGCACCCATTACAACAATACTGACAACAGTTTTTGTCTTGTCAGCAAGGGTTAACAATTGTTTTATGTCGTTTGCCAGAGGTTCTAATTTTGCTAACTGTACTTCAGAAAGCGCTTCTTGGTTAGTAGCAAAAAGTACATTTTGTGAGGAAACCTTATTAACTAGTCGGTTCAATGCGGCCTTCTGGAGCTCAGCATTGTCAATTTGATAGGCTGCTTTGACGTTTAGCGCGGTGGTATCAACGTTAACTGTCGAAATACCAGGAATAGCGTTTATTTGCTGAGTAAAGTTAATTGCGGTTGGGGTGAATACGGTTCCTGAAATAATAAAGCTATGGTCATCACCTTTTTTAATTAATAGGCTTTCTGATTCGCTGAGTGGATAGTCGCTCACGAGCTTTTCAAGTTTGCGTTCAACCACACTTGGTTTTAAAGAAACAAAGGGTTCTTCAATAACAGTAACTCTTTCTGCATCGATGTTATTATCGCTAAACCATTGTTCGATGCTGGTAGCGACTGGGTCGCGAAGGACTTTAGCGTGCACATTCCCATTGGAAACATAAGTATCAGTTACTATGATGCCAGGTGGAGGGGGAAGCTCGTGCAAGTCGCTTTTTAAGATGCTTAGCGACAAACGCATAAAAGACAGCACTGCAAGTGCGGAAAAAATCACCAGAAGCACTAGTGCACCTATTAATCGGTTTGATTTTTTTCCTTCACCCTCTTTTCTTTCGCTTATTAAGCAGTCTGAAAGAATGGTTTCGCAACCGTCGAAGGGCGCATTGTCACCTTCATAAGTGAGCAACGGTTGTTGATAAAAATGATGAAAGTCTTCCAACGCCTGTTGAAGTTTTCCGCGTACCTCTGGAGGAATACTGCCCGTAACCGCAGCAACAAGCAGCGCTTGTGGCCCAATTTTTATTAGCAGCGTAAAGTCTTCCGTTTTTATCTCGCCGAGCTCGTTTTCTGACTCGGTACTGGTAACGCCAAACGCATCTGCCACAAAGTCATTAATGGCCACTAGCATTGACGAAATTAAGTCTGCGTCTTTTTCTTTATCAGGATCTGAAGAAATGCTGTGAAGTAACGTGCCGGTCTCTCGATGAATGACCAGCAGCTGTTGGACTTGGTATTGGTAAATTTGAGATGCGACAAATTCAGAATACCTGACTCCGGACTGCCAAGCTTTGAATCGCCAAGATACGCTTTTGGGACTTAAGCTGTTTTCGATAAGTGCGTTAGTGCGCTCGACAAACTCAACAAGAAATGAAGATACCGCCTTTCTTACAAGCGTGCCAACCAAGGGATAAAGTGTACCAACAATCTTGTCGCTATTAGCATCTATAGAGCGGTGAAGCGACTTCTCTACAAGAGGAACAAGTACTTTGTTAACTGAGCCGTCCTTCGTTTCGCGTTCAAAGAGCGCTTCAGAAACGACGTTTGTCACGATGCCTTTCGCATCGCGATTCAACTTTTCTTGAACGAACTTGTCGTCCCTTCCAATGAGTAGCTCTCTGACTTTGTCTAGAGAGTTGTCAGATAGCTCCGACGGCGGCACTTTTTCAGTCATTAATTAATGATCTGTAGCGAGGTTGGTGGCCATAGTCGAAAGTAAGTTTGCCAACGTTTTTCTATCGGTTTTACTTTCTGAAAGCTCACTGGTTACCTGCTGAAGCTTCTCTAGCAGCTCTTGGTGACGCTTACTAAATAAATTATCAAGCGACTCTAGTTCTTTAACCACATGAGCTTCCAATGCATCGTTGTCATTCTTTGCAGCAGTTTCCGCTATCTCCAATTCACTTTGCAATTTGTCAGTGGTGTTTTGAAGTTGCTCTTGCACGTTACTGTGGTTGTCGTTAGCACTGGCCAACTGATTCGATAATTCTGTGATCTGTTGGTCAATAAGCTTACGTATATCGTTAAACTGATTATCAAGATGCGTATTCAGTTTAGAGAAGCTGTCGTTAACCCGTGACTCCAACGCAGAAAGATCTGCACGGAATGCACGGTTTGTTTGACCAAACAAAATTTCTCTAAGTTGAGCAAGTTCGTCTGCTGGTTTGGGCGCGCCCTCAGTTTGAGTTACGTCTTGCGCTTGCTGATCCTTCGGCTTCTTGTCCGCCATAAAATGTCTCCGGAAGGCGCAGTTCTTTGCGTTGAACACGCTAATGAGCTGCAATCACATTTTTGTCTGTGCTAATAATTATGGTTATTACTTTATACAATAGCCGCTAATCGTGAACTTTGAAATACGCTAAAAGCATAATAGTGGCAAATACCTACAAAAATCCTTATACAAAAAACGCCATCTTTTCAGTAAGTTGAATAATCTATGAAGATTTACTTATGCGTTCTACGATTTGAGCTGTTTTTTAAGGCTGGAATAGGCCTATCAAATAATGGCAAGCGACATTGTTTTTTTATTGAACATAGGTACTATACGCCGCTCGCGCATATGCGAGGTATATAAGTAATAACTGTGTCTGAGGTTCCTGTCGTGTCTATCACTCCACTAAATCGTAAATTCTCTGTCGCTCCAATGCTGGATTGGACAGACCGCCATTGTCGCTACTTTTTACGATTAATGTCTAAGCACACACTTCTCTATACAGAAATGGTAACCACAGGCGCGATCATTTACGGCAAGGGTGACTATCTGGGTTACAACCAAGAGGAACACCCTGTTGCTGTTCAACTGGGCGGAAGCGATCCGTCTGACATGGCCAAGTGTGCTGAGCTATCACAAGCGCGCGGTTATGATGAAGTTAACATAAACGTAGGTTGTCCAAGTGATCGAGTTAAGAACGGTAGCTTCGGTGCCTGCTTGATGGCTCAGCCAGAGGTGGTAGCAAGTTGTGTCAAAGCCATGCAGGCTGCGGTAGATATTCCCGTTACGGTAAAGTGCCGTATTGGCATTGATGATATGGACGAAGATGAAGACTTCGCTCGTTTCATCGATACCGTGGCAGATGCCGGATGCGATACCTTTATTGTTCACGCAAGGAAAGCGTGGCTACAGGGATTGAGCCCAAAAGAAAATCGCGAAATTCCGCCGTTAAACTATCCGCGGGTTCATAGACTTAAACAGGCTCGCCCTGAATTATCTATTAGCATAAATGGTGGGGTTAAAACGCTAGAAGAAACCCAGCAACAGCTAGAACTTGTTGATGGCGTTATGGTAGGGCGTGAGGTTTACGCCAATCCTTACATTATGGCTACCGTAGATAAAGAGATTTTCGGAGATACTGAAGCTCAGAGCATGTCACGCCGAGAAATTGTGCTGAAAATGCAGCAGTATATTGAACGCCAAGACGATCCCTATTTCAAACCCTGGCATGCAGCTCGGCATATTTTGGGTCTTTATCAAGGGCAAGCGGGTGGACGTATTTGGCGTAGATACTTAAGCCAAAATGGAACAGGAAAAAATCCAGATCCCAATCTGCTGCTAAATGCGCTAGACGCTGTAGAAAGTGCACAAAAGGATGTCGCTGCGTTTAATAGTCAAAAAGACTAACGATTTAGTAATTTTGACCAAAGTTTAATATTTGTTCAATTCTTTTAAGCTCGCTGTCTCGCGAGCTTTTTTATTTAAATTTATATATATCAATGCCTTAAGTGTTTTAAAAGGAGTTGGCACAGCTCTCGCAATCCTCTAAGTATCGCAACAACGGCGTGTTGTTGCACTGACTAACTTCAGAGGGAAATTATGAAAACTTCACTAATCGCAGCAACTTTACTGACAGCAAGCATGGCAAGCAGCGTAGCAAATGCAGAAGAGTCAGTGCTTCAAACGTTTTTAACTAATGTGGTTTCAAACGCAGTGGCTACCACATCACAGGAAATTAAGGCTGACGTGTACCAAGCAGTAGCAAACGCAACGTATCACTTTGAGCTAAGCCCACAAGAAGTGCGCGGAAGTGGTAAGGTCAGCGTGACTGATTTAGTTGTTGCTACCCGGTCTGAAGGTAGTTCTACAGAACAAGATGCCGACTAATTCGATATTGGTATCTAGCAAAAGCGCCGAAAGGCGCTTTTTTTGTGCGTGTAGCACAGTGACTCAAACATTAAAAACGCAAAAAACAGGGGTGGTCAATTTAACAAACTTGTTGGTTAAATACGCTAAAAAATTGTATTTGGTCGCTTGTTGAACAGTTGGTGATTTCCGGAATCAAATTAAAGTCCTTTGAAAACAGTGCCTTAAATAAATGGCACGGTGATTGTAATAGTTAGAGTGTTGAGGAGAACTCAGTCAGCGGTAACCAGCGGTCAGCGTAACTAAGAATAAGTGCTGGAAACCACAACACTACTTTTAACGGAGAAATAATCATGGGTATGTTTTCGCGCATTAACGATATTGTTCAAGCAAACATCAACGCAATGTTAGATAAAGCGGAAGATCCTGAAAAAATCATTCGTTTGATTATTCAAGAAATGGAAGAAACCTTAGTTGAGGTTCGCACTGATGCAGCGCGCTTTATTGCTCAGCAGAAAACCCTTGCACGCCATATGGCATCAGCAAACAAAGAAGTGGAAGGGTGGCAGCACAAAGCACAGATCGCAATGAATAATGACAAAGAGTCATTGGCTAAAGCCGCACTAATCGAAAAACAAAAGTATGTTGCAAAGCTAGCTTCTCTTGAAGAACAAGAAGCGCATATTGCAGAAAGTATCGAAAAAATCCAAGGCGATACTGCGCGTCTGAACAGTAAGTTAGCCGAAGCAAAAGCCAAGCAAAAAACGCTGGTTCAACGCAAGCATTCAGCGCAAACACGCTTAAAAGTGAAGCAAGCTGATCACGAAGGAAAAATTGATGATGCCATGATGCGCTTTGAGAGTTACGAGCAGCGCATTGATCATCTAGAAGCGCAAGTTGATGCGTACGACCTAACAAAGTCGAATGAAGCAACTTCACTGCAGGCCGAGTTCGATGCAATGGAAGCAGATGAAGCTATCGAAAAGGAATTGGCTGAACTTAAGAAGAAGAAGGTCGCGTAGGCGACCTTGAGAGCCGCAGCCCGCATTGTAGATATCGAAGTAAGCATTTTTGGAGAAGATGATGAAAGTACCATCACAAAAACGAATTTATAGAGACCTTGATTCTGGAATCATTTCAGGTGTGTGTGCAGGAGTTGCACGTTATTTTGATATAGATGCAGTATGGGTTAGAGCGGCAGCTGTAGCAGGCTTGTTCATCGCTACGCCTATTACGCTAGTGGCTTATATTGCAGCCGTTATCTTATTACCGAGATTAGTGTAATGAAGAACTTTCTGATTGCATTGGTCATCGCCATTATTTTGGTGAATTGTTTAAGCAGCTTAGTAGATAGCTGGTTGGGTATGCACTTAATCGTGTCAGATGAATTGCTAAGTCCTTGGGAAAACGTAGCAGTGTTATCGCTAGTCGGCGTAGTCCTCGCTATCGTTGGTTTTGTTGTTGCTGTAAGCGTTATGGGCACAATTCTTTTAGCGCTAGGCGCAGGATTTTTAGCATTATTAGTGGTGGGAGTAAGTGCATTTTGGCCAATTATACTTATCGCGATAGCGCTATATGCTTTGAAAAATCGAAACTCTGCCGCTTATAAGCAGCAAAATGACCGAAATATGCACCATAATGTATAATCATCATAATTTTATTTAAGTTGTGTTAACGTAGTAAAAGATGGTGATATAAAGACGACCGTCACAAAGGTTTCGCATTTTTCACATAGTATTAAGACTACAAATAGCTGACCTCCGTCGGCTATTTGTTATTTAAAAGGAAGGTTGGTGTTATATGAGACAATCTATTAACTCAAAACGGATAGCGATTGTCGCTGTAGTGATAGTTTTACTTTTCTGGCTAATAGGATGGTATTGGAGCCTATCCCCAGACACGTTTGATGTTAGACAACGTTTAAAGCAAAACTCGCCTGTTGAGAATCCAACTAATATTGCGGGTTACACATTAACAACAACTATGATTGATGTGTCGGAAACCTTACTTGATAAGCCTGGTGGATATCTTTCTAACGATATCACGCCTCCTGGCATCTTTTTAGATAACATGCCCGCATGGGAATTCGGAGCGCTGGAAATGGTGCGAGACCTTGCACTCTCTATGCGTAAAGACTTCAGCCGCTCTCAGTCCCAATCTATTGAAAATCCATACCTTACAAAAGCTCACCCTAAGTTTAATATGGATCACAAAAGCTGGGCGTTGCCTTCTTCTGAATCGAGTTACTCTGACGGTATAGAGCTTCTAAAAAAATACCGTGACGAGCTAGCGAATACCCGAAACACCGACAGTCAGTTTTATACTCGCGCAGACAACTTGCGCGAATGGTTGAAACAGGTAGAAAAACGGTTGGGCAGTTATTCACAAAGACTTAGTGCCAGCGTAGGATCAGCTAGATTGAACACTGATCTGGCGGGTGACTCGAATGCAAAGCAGTCTTCTCCTGTAGCCAGCCAGCGTGTAGTTAAAACGAGTTGGTGGAAACTAGACGATAATTTCTATGAGGCACGCGGTGCTACGTGGGCTTTACTTCACTTTCTAAAAGCCGTGGAAATTGAATTTTACGACGTATTGGAAGATAAGAATGCATTGGTTAGTCTTCAGCAAATTATTCGTGAACTGGAAGCGACACAGCAGTCGGTATTCAGTCCAATGATTTTAAATGGTAGTGGATTTGGCATGTTAGCGAACCATTCTTTGGTAATGGCAAACTATATTTCTCGTGCAAACGCTGCTTTAATTGAACTTTCAGAACTTCTTAATCAAGGATAATTAATGAAAAAGGGTCTTATAGCTGCCGCATTGGGATGCGCATTAGTTTCAGTTTCATCTCAAGCAGACACTATCGCAGGCGTATATGTTGGAGCCCAGGTATGGCAAACCGACACGCAGGGCGGTTTTGCTGATAGCAACAACACCGCTGACTTTAACTTTGATGATGAGACCAATACGGCGCTATACATTGCCTTTGAGCATCCTGTACCGTTTTTACCTAATATAAAAGTAAATCACACGACATTAGATAACTCGGGCACCACAACGCTTCAGTCTGAATTCACTTTTGACGGCGAACTGTTTACTGAAAGCACCACGGTTAATACAGATGTAGAGCTTGATGCTACAGATTTCATTTTGTACTACGAGTTATTTGATAACGATCTAGTGAGCTTTGACTTAGGTGTTAATGCGAAGTACATCGACGGCGCACTGTTCGTTGTGGATAGAGCGAGTGACACAAGCGGATCTGCAGAATTCTCTGGTATTGTTCCAATGGCCTACTCAAAGGTTCAGCTAGGTTTACCGTTTACTGGTTTATCAGCATACTTTGAAGGAAGCTATTTGTCGTTCGACGACCATGAGCTTAGTGATTATCAAGCTGTAATTCAGTACTCGTTTATTGAAAGTTTAGCGGTTGATATGACGCTTCAGGTGGGTTACAGAAATGTAACGGTAGATATTGAAGACCTTGATGATGTGTACGCTGATATGGAATTCGATGGTGTATTCGCAGGGCTAGAACTTCACTTCTAAGCCTCAACTACGGATTTTAAAGGGCGGGGCTGCGATTGCAGCCTCGCCCTTTTTTGTTGCTTCTCGCCCAAATTCAATTGTGTTATTACCTATTCGCACAGTCATTAGCACTTTCAGTAATAAAAAAGTTTCATTTATTCTTTTCTCTTCTTGAAGAAAGCCGTTAGCCTTAGCGCCATTGATAAAAGGCTAAAAGACTATGTCACAAGATTCTAATTCGAACTCAGCGCCAGGCGCGGTATTAAACGAACAGCAGTGGAATGCAATAACGCAAGCCATTGCAGGCTTAAATCGTGATCAACTTACTTGGGTAAGTGGTTATGCTGCGGGCATGGCTGCTGCACAAGGTGGTTCGGTTGCACCAATGATGCAAGGCACTCCTGCAGTAGCGGGTGACGCGCCAACGCTTACTATTTTGTACGGTTCACAAACCGGTAATGCGAAAGGTGTTGCAGCGCAGTGTCAAGCGAAAGCAGAAGAAGCGGGCTTTAATAGCAAGCTGGTTAGCATGGCAGATTACAAGCCACGTAACTTGAAAGCAGAAACTCACGTTGCGGTATTTGTTAGTACCCATGGTGAAGGTGATGCACCAGACGATGCTATTGAGCTACATGAATTCTTGGCTGGCAAAAAAGCCCCGAAGCTTGCTGATACCAAATATGCAGTTTTGGGTTTAGGTGACAGTAGTTACGAGTTTTTCTGCCAAACGGGTAAAGACTTTGATGAACGCTTAGGTAAGCTTGGCGGTAAAGCTATTGTAGAGCGTCTGGACTGCGACGTTGATTATGAAGCGGAAGCCGAAGCATGGCTGAGCAAGCTCATCGACTCGCTAAAAGACGATTTTAGTGCAGCTCCGCAAGCAGCGGTAGCTGCGCAAACTGGCGCGGCGGTGCAGGGTGTAGCAGCGCAAACTTACACCAAAAAAGCGCCGTTTAAAGCGACCTTAATTGACGCACAAAAAATCACAGGTCGTGATTCTGTTAAAGATATACGCCATATTGAAATAAGCCTTGAAGATAGCGGAATCACCTACAAGCCAGGTGATGCGCTTGGTGTATGGTTTAAAAATGCAGCATCTCTAGTGTCAGAGCTTATTAGTATCTTGTCATTAAACGGCAATACAGAAGTGTCTCTGGCTGACGCGACCATGTCACTCACCGAAGCATTAACGTCGAAGCTTGAATTAACCTTAAGTTACCCTAATTTCATTAAGTCATATCAAGAGGCGACAGGCTCTGAATCATTGGCTACATTGATGGAAGATAAAGCGCAGCTGCGTACCTACATGGCCGAACGTCAAATTATTGATATTGTGCGCGACCATCCGGGTAAGTTGTCTGAACAACAGCTTGTAGATGCTTTGCGACCGCTAACGCCTCGCTTGTACTCGATAGCATCAAGCCAAGCCGAAGTGGAAGAAGAAGTACATTTAACCGTAGCTCACGTTGACTATGAAGCGTTTGGACATCGTCATCAAGGCGGCGCATCTGGCTTTTTGTGTGAATATCTAGAAGAAAATGGCGACGTAGAAGTGTTCGTAGAAAGTAACGATAACTTCCGTTTGCCCGCTGATCCAAATACGCCAGTGATCATGGTCGGCCCGGGTACGGGTATTGCACCATTTAGATCGTTCATGCAAGAGCGTGACGTACAAGGCGCAGAAGGCAAAAACTGGTTGTTCTTTGGCAACCCACATTTCACGCAAGATTTTCTATATCAAGTGGAATGGCAAGGCTACGTTAAAGAAGGCCTGCTAGACAAAATTACGCTGGCATTTTCTCGTGACCAAGAGGAAAAAGTGTATGTTCAGCACCGTTTACTAGAAAACGGTAAAGAGGTGTATGAATGGCTAGAGCAGGGCGCACACTTCTATGTGTGTGGCGATGCAATGCACATGGCGAAAGATGTAGAGAACGCCCTAATTAGTATTGTGCAAGAGCATGGCGGTAAATCTGAAGCCGATGCAAAAGCCTATGTTGTAGAGTTACGTAAAGCGAAACGTTATCAGAAGGATGTCTATTAATGAGTAACGAAAAATCACCATTTATCGTTGAGGGCAAACTGGCTGACAACGAGCGTTTAAAGCGTGAAAGTAATAATTTGCGTGGCACCATCACTACCGATCTTAAAGATGATCTTACTGGTGGTTTCACCGCTGATAACTTTCAGCTTATTCGCTTTCACGGTATGTACCAACAAGACGATCGTGATATTCGCGCTGAGCGTGCAAAGCAGAAACTTGAGCCGCTTCACAATGTGATGTTGCGTGCCCGTTTACCTGGTGGTGTTATTACGCCTGACCAATGGTTAGCGATTGATAAGTTTGCAGCCGATCACACCATGTACGGCAGCATTCGTTTAACAACCCGTCAAACTTTTCAGTTTCACGGTGTGTTAAAGCCTAAGATTAAGTCCATGCACCAAATGCTAAACAAGGTAGGCATCGACTCTATTGCTACGGCAGGCGATGTAAACCGAAACGTACTATGTACGTCAAATCCGGTTGAATCTGAGCTTCACCTTCAGGCATTTGAATGGGCGAAGAAAATAAGTGAACATTTACTACCTAAAACCCGCGCGTATGCTGAAATTTGGTTAGACGGTGAAAAAGTCGAAACGACTGAAAAGCCTGTAGAGCCTATTTTGGGTGATAACTATTTACCGCGTAAGTTTAAAACGACGGTGGTGATTCCTCCGCAAAACGATGTAGATGTTCACGCGAATGATCTTAACTTTGTTGCGATTGCTGAAAATGGACAGCTAGTTGGCTTTAACATACTTGTCGGTGGTGGTCTTGCAATGACTCACGGCGACAAGAGCACGTACCCGCGTAAAGCCTCTGATTTCGGATTTATTCCGCTTGAAAACACGCTAGACGTTGCCGCAGCGGTTGTAACAACTCAGCGTGATTGGGGGAACCGTGTTAATCGTAAGAACGCGAAAACCAAATATACGTTAGAGCGTGTTGGGGTAGACAACTTTAAGGCTGAAGTTGAAAAACGCGCAGGCGTGACTTTCCAAGACAGCCGTGCGTATGAATTTACGGGACGTGGCGATCGCTTTGGCTGGGTTGAAGGTATTGACGGTAAATATCACCTGACCGTATTTATTGAGAACGGCCGTATTTTAGATTACCCAGGTAAAACGCTAAAAACAGGCTGTGCCGAAATTGCGAAGATCCACAAAGGTGATTTCCGCTTAACGGCAAACCAGAATTTGATTATTGCCGGTGTAGCGCCGCAAGACAAAGACAAAATTGAAGCATTAGCCCGCGAACATGGCTTAATAGCGCCATCGATTTCTAACCAGCGACTTGACTCAATGGCCTGTGTTGCATTGCCAACCTGTCCGTTAGCCATGGCAGAAGCTGAGCGCTACTTGCCAGATGCCGTTACGGAATTAGAAGGTTTGCTTGCCAAACACGGATTGGAAGAAGACAGCGTAATCTTCCGTGTAACAGGCTGCCCGAATGGCTGTGGTCGCGCGATGTTGTCTGAGGTTGGCTTAGTAGGTAAGGGCCCAGGCAAATACAATTTGCATTTGGGTGGAAACCGAGAAGGTACACGTATTCCACGTATGTATCGAGAAAACATAAGCGAACAGGAAATCATGGCAGAACTAGATTCACTGTTTGGCCAGTGGGCCAAAGATCGTGAAGCGGGTGAAGCCTTTGGTGATTATGTTGTTCGCGCTGGTGTTGTAAAACCAGTAGTAGACTCCGCACGGGATTTCTATGACGAATAATACAGCGATTAAGCAGCAACCACTAACGCTTGATATCAGTAAGGAAGCCCTTGCTGATATCAATGAAACGTTAGAGAAAATGACAGCGCAGGAGCGAGTAGCTTGGGCGCTGGACAACTTGCCTGATACTCATATTGTGTCTTCAAGCTTTGGAGCACAATCGGCGGTTATGCTGCATATGCTTACCCAAGCACAACCGGATATTCCTGTTGTGCTTACCGACACAGGCTATCTTTTTCCTGAGACATATAAGTTTATTGATGAACTTGTAGAAAAGCTCAATTTAAATTTGCATGTGTACAGCGCAGAGATGTCTTCTGCGTGGCAGGAAGCGCGCTTTGGCAGACTTTGGGAACAAGGCATCGAAGGTATTGAGAAATACAATAAGATGAACAAAGTTGAGCCAATGCAGCGCGCCTTACGTGACCTGAAAGCAGGTACGTGGTTTGCAGGTTTGCGTAGAAGCCAATCAGATACCAGGGGAAAGCTTCCAGTTCTACAAAAAGTAGGGCAGCAGTTTAAACTTTACCCGATCATTGATTGGAGCAACAAAGACTTACATTACTACCTGAAAGATAACGACTTGTCTTATCATCCGCTTTGGGAGCAAGGGTATGTATCCATCGGTGATTGGCATACCACGCAGTCGCTCCAAGAAGGAATGAGTGAGCAAGACACGCGCTTCTTTGGTTTGAAACGCGAGTGTGGATTGCACGAATTTGGTGATGGTATTTAACTTACGTTAAATACCTCGCCTAACACCGACTTAATGCTGGTTAAATACGCTTCATTAGGCGACTTAGTCACTAATTTATACAGCTCACTGCCGACCGAAGTGAACTTGTAATACACCAAAGCAACCCCCGACGTTTTACTGGTTAATGAAATATTTTCATTTATGCATCGCCAGGTTACTTGCTGACCTTCATCGTATTCGGCGCTTTCAATTTCGCTGGTATAAATCAACTTCATCTCTTGCAAAGACAACAGATCAGGGTAACTCAACCCTACGTTGGCTAAGTTAATTTGCTCAGGAACAGGGCGTCTCAATAGTGAAAGCAAGCCTTTGCGTTTGTGATACCCCACAAGAATACGCGGGACCGCATCGTTATTTCTTCTACTCGCAACATTCACAGCCTTATTGAATACTTGTGCATCCCTATGCGTTAGCGTCTTTAATAGCTGCAATGTACGAAGGGAAAAACTGCCCGGGCGAGCCACCTCAACGGCAAAAATCTTTCCCCATAATTCCTGCATGGGCGGGCTGTAAATTTCCTCAGCCATGGTACTAAATGCGAAAAACCAGTCGGGATCAAGATTATCGCTAGTTTGTTCGTTGATCGTCACATTTAATGCTATATTTAATACAGCTTGAAGATTGCTCGCTTTTTGGGTTTCTAATATTTGTTTTCTTCTTTCTAGTGCATGCTTTTGCTTTTTAGGATCAGGGGACATCATAGAGGGGCTTATACCCACTCTGGCAAACCAGGAAAGCATGCGTTGGCGACTAGCATCGGTTTTCACTGCGTTGCTGGCCGCTTTTTCAGCCGCAGGCGATTCGGCTGTCACCTTTACAGTCTTCTCTTCCGTTTCCTGTGGTTTTTTAACCTCAGGGGAAAAGTGCTGGGATGTAATCTTCATAAATGCTTAAATGATCGAATGTAAAATGGCATGTAACATGAGAGCACTATTGCATTGCGTAACCCATTTATCAATGTAATCGTTGCCTTAATACAATGAGTAGCGCATTCTTGTTTTGTTTGTATCGAGGAAATGAGCGGTAATGTCGGCAATGGATTACGATAACGACGAATTAATTTTTTTAGATGATGATGGTTCAGTTGAAGAGCAAACCTTATTGGGCAAAGACTGGAACATTCTTATTGTCGATGACGATGAAGAGATTCACACCGTAACGCGTCTCGCGCTATCTGATCTCATCGTAAACGATCGCAAATTAAACTTCATCCACGCTTATTCAGCAAAACAAGCCAAAGAAATGCTGCACGAATATGGCAACAGCATTGCCATAATTTTACTTGATGTCGTTATGGAGACTGATGACGCGGGTTTTGATGTTGTTAAATACATCCGCGAGGACATGAAGTTAGTTGAACCTCGAATTATCTTACGTACGGGCCAGCCCGGCTACGCGCCTGAAGAGCAAGTCATTAAAGTTTACGATATCAATGACTATAAAACCAAAACAGAACTTACTCGCGCCAAATTACTAACTACTATCATTTCCTCACTACGCTCTTATCAGCAAATTGTAACGATTAGTCAAAGCCGTGCTGGTTTAGAAAAAATAATCACCTCTTCAGCCAACTTGTTTGAAGAACATTCGGTGAAAGAGTTTTGCGAAGGTGTAGTTACTCAGATTAGTTCGCTTATTGGTCTAGATTCCGAAGGTTTATTGTGCGCAAGAGCGGGTTCTTTGCTAGACCGAGAGGACGAAGAGGTTTACGTGCTTGGCGCTGCGGGTGAGTATGCGAAATTTATAAACCAGCCTGTGTTCACGCTTAAAAACCTTGAAATTGAAGAAAACATTAGTCGGTGCCTACGTCTTAAAAAGCACATTTTTGAGCCCAGTTGCTCTGTGCTGTATATCAGCCGCGCAGGTTTTGAAGCTGCCGTATTTGTTCGACAAACCCACGAGATTAGTGAGCTAGACAAGCACTTGCTTGAGGTTTTTCTATCCAGTATTTCAGTGGGATACGAAAACGTTAATCTTTTCCATGAATTGAGAAATGCGGCGTTCAGAGACTGGTTAACCCGTCTGCCAAACCGCAATGAGTTTATCAATATGCTCGATAAACCTCATTTGTTTGCCGGAGAAAACTATAGCGTAGCCCTTATCGACGTAAATCACTTTTCCGATATAAATGATGGCTTAGGGCAAGAAGTCGGCAACGAATTGTTGCGAGCTATAAGCGATCGCTTTCAATCTTCTTTCGATAGCATAGTGAAAAAAGGCCGCATAGGTGCTGATGTATTTGGTCTTATTGGTCCTGACGATTTGGTATGCCCCAAGTCCATTAACAACATTTTCCAATCTTCATTTCAGGTAGGTGATCACACCCTTCCGGTGAATATAACACTTGGATTGTGCAAGTTAGACAATAAACGCCACATCGGCATTGAGATTTTAAAGCGCACGAATATTGCGTTAAACCGTGCTAAGAAAAACCTGACAGATAACTTCGAATATTACGCCAAAGATATTGAAGATCAGACGACTTGGCGCCTAGATATGATTCGCCAACTCCGAAGCGACTTTGCAGCAAGAAAGCTGGAGCTGTGGTTTCAGCCGCAAGTGGACTTACTGAATGAAAAAGTTGTTGGCATGGAAGGCTTACTACGCTGGCCCAATGGTGAAGGGGGATATATTTCTCCCGCCGTATTTGTGCCACTTGCTGAGTATTCAGGTCTTATCGTTGATATCGGTGAATGGGTGCTAGAAGAGTCATGCCGTCGTCTTCAGGAATTGAAAGAAAAAGGCTACGGCCATCTAAGAGTTGCCGTTAACATCTCTATTCCGCAGTTCCGCGACAGGTTATTTGTAGAAAAAGTTAAGCAGGCACTATCTAACGCCAACTGCGACCCAAGCCTTTTAGAGCTAGAAATAACAGAAAGCGTGGTGATGGATGAACCGCAAATTGTAATAGATGCATTGCGTTCGTTAAAAGAATTTGGGGTGAAAATAGCCATTGATGACTTTGGAACAGGCTTTTCCTCCATGAGTTATCTACAGCAGCTCCCGTTAGATCGATTGAAGGTCGATCGTTCTTTTGTCAAAGACATTAAACCGGGTGCAAGCGCAGTGCTTGCTGAGACCATTGTGACTTTGGGTAACAAGCTAGGCTTATTGACTATTGCCGAAGGCGTAGAAAAAAGAGAGCAGGCGAGTTACATGATAAAGCTTGGATGTGACGAAGCACAGGGCTACTTGTACGCGAAGCCTATGCCGTTCGATGCGCTTTTAGCGTTTCTGGAAGAGCACGACTAAACTTTTAATACAGATTCGACAGTGTCTCGCAACTTGGGAAGGATATCTAATTCAAACCAAGGGTTTTTAGCGAGCCACCTGTTGTTTCTTCCTGACGGGTGGGGCAGTACGAAATGTGTTTCAGTCGGACTGCGTACAGCTTCAGTTAACGTTTTGTGTTGCGGTAAATAATACTGTTGCGAGTAACGTCCCACGTAAAGCGTTACTTTAGGTTTTAAATGAAGAAGAAAGTCATTATGCCAAGCGGGAGCACATTCTTTTCTTGGCGGAGCATCGGCTCCATTTTTATAACCTGGAAAGCAGAAGCCCATTGGCAGCACCGAAATTAAGCTAGGGTTATAAAAGGTCTCTCTCGAGACAGACAACCAATCGCGTAACCGATCTCCGCTGGGATCATCAAACGCAATGTTGCGTTCATGAGCTTTCAACCCCGGTGCTTGCCCAATAATAAGCACTTTAGTTGATGGTGCAGTGCTAAATATGGGGTTGGGTTGATGCGGTAGGTGAGGGGCACACAGTCTACAATTTCTCGCTTTAACCACCAGTGCATCGTGGCCTTTCACATTTTTCTCCAAATATTTCTCTTTGTCATACTTTTGTCACAAAACTATGATCTCAGTTTGACTATCTTATGTATATACAGTATGTTTAATAGTGACAGTAGTAGACTGTAACACAGGAGAAGAAACATGCGTAAAGTAGTACTAACCCTAGCTCTATCAGCGGCCTTTGGTATTGCGCATGCGGAATCTGGTGATAACCAGCTTTTCGATTGCATGGATGCGAAAACATTCGAAATGAATAACCAATGTATGTCTGACAAAATCGGCAATAACATTCGTTTCCGTGATGCACAAGCAAAGTTGATCGACATTGCAAGCGATAGTCAGGGTGACTACGCCATTGCAACAATGACGTTCGATCAAGAAAATATGCACATCGACATCGTAGCACATAAAGATTCGCTTAACGCGCTTGCTGCGAACCGTAACTAATTTCTTAGTTAACGCATATTAAGCCGGCGACAATCTCGCCGGCTTTTTTGTGTCCGTTAGAAAATTCTATTAAGTCCATTAATAGCAGCAACTCGATAAGCTTCTGCCATGGTTGGATAGTTAAACGTAGTGTTAACGAAGTAATCTATGGTATTGCCTTCGCCCTTTTGCTGCATGATCGCTTGGCCGATGTGAACAATCTCGGAGGCACGTTCACCGAAACAATGAATGCCCAAGATTTCTTTAGTTTCGCGATGAAACAAGATTTTCAGACTTCCTGTCTGCGTTGACGCGATTTGGGCTCTGGCCAAATGTTTGAACTGAGCTCTTCCCACTTCATAAGGCACTTTTGCTGCAGTAAGCTCTTGCTCTGTTTTACCAACAGAACTTATTTCTGGGATGGTGTATATGCCTGACGGAATATCTTCTACCAATGCCGAATGTGTTTTTATGCCAAGCATAGCTTCAGCGGCAAAGCGACCTTGGTTATAAGCCGCAGATGCTAAACTTGGATAGCCAATGACATCGCCGACTGCAAATACATTGTCTACGTCAGTTTGATAATTTTCGTTAACCTTGAGTTGGCCTCTGCCATCGGCTTTTAAACCAATATTCTCGAGTTTAAGTGTATCTGTATTACCCGTTCTTCCGTTAGCAAACAAGAGACAATCTGCGCGCATACGCTTGCCCGACTCTAAGTTTAAAATAACCGAGTCATCGGTAGCTTCAACCGAAGAATAGGCCTCATTGTGCCGGATGAGTACGCCATTGTTCCACAGGTGATAACTGAGCGCGTCCGATATCTCGTCATCAAGAAATGACAGTAAGCGATCGCGCATGTTTACGAGGTCAACTTTTACGCCTAGTCCTCTGAAAATACTGGCATATTCAGAGCCAATGACCCCAGCGCCATAGATAATTATTGATTTGGGATCGTGATCTAAAGATAGGATAGTGTCTGAGTTATAAATACGCGGGTGATTAAAGTCGATGTCTTTAGGACAATAAGGACGCGACCCTGTGGCAATAGCAATTTGGCCTGCAGTGACAGTATCTTTAGAGCCATCTTTACGGGTTATCTCTAACGTATGCGCATCTACGAAACTGGCTTCGCCGTGAAATAGCGTCACACGATTTCTGTCGTAGAAAGAAGAGCGAAGTCGAGTTTGGCTTTTCACCACACCGCTAGCATGGCGCATGATGTCTGAAAACGTAAGGCTTTTACTTAAGTGGTTGTCGGCAAACAAGGGAGAAGAGTTATATTCAATAAGACGACTTACTGAGTGACGAAGTGCTTTCGATGGAATGGTTCCCCAATGGGTACAACCTCCTCCCACTGCCTCGTAGCGCTCAACAACCGCCACTTTTTTTCCGGCTTTGGCAAGCTGCATTGCAACGCCTTCACCACCAGGACCTGTGCCAATAACGATAGCGTCGTAATGATACGACGGGGCTTTGGTTTTTTGCTTCGTTGCCATCTTACTTTCCCATGTTGTTACTTTTGTAATGCGATGTCACCACTAGGTTAGCCGTAATACAAAATGAATGATTCTGGTTTTAGTATAACGACCTTATCCAACTATAGAATAAAAAAAAACCACATAAGCAGACACTTATGTGGTTTTTAGCGTTCAAACGTATAAAAGAGGGCGTTAATTTACGCCATTTGCAATGACAAACTATGCAACTGTGTCCATTTCTCTTTCTGTACAGCAAATGCGTGTTTCAGCTCTTTGTACTTGTATGCAAGCTCAAGCCCTTCGATACTGCGCTTTAGAGTGCGTTGTTTAACGCGCATAACACGTTTTTTCGTGGCGTAGTATTCACTCATGCGCTGCATTAACAAGTCGTATTCTTCTTGAATGGTATGCATCATTTCTTCAGCATTAGGCAGTAGCGATACTTTTTCACTTGCTCTTTGCAGCTGCATTGCTGCTAACGCTTTCTCGATGCGCTCTTCTGGCACTTTGCGAAGGTTGGATGTCAGTCCTACCAGTGATAATCCCTTAATAAGCCATTTTGTAGGATCAAACTGATACCAGCGAATGCCATTACGATAGTCGTACTCAAAGATGTGATGGTAATTGTGATAACCTTCACCAAAGGTAAAAAACGCAAGAATACCGTTATCTCGTGCTGTGTTCTTATCGGTGTAAGGCTGGCTACCCCAAAAATGAGCAAGAGAATTGATAAAGAAGGTTACGTGATGCACTAGCACCAGGCGAAGTACACCGGCTACCAAGATCATGCCTAATACGTCACCATTTAAATAGCCCAGAAGACCTGTGATACCAAAGTTGGCCGCCAGCACGATGGGCAAATAGTAGTTATGCTGCCACATCACCACTTTATCTTTTTGAAGATCTTTACAGTTACTGTAGTCATCGTAACGTTTGGCCTGATACTCACGCAACATCCAGCCGATATGCGCAAACCAAAGCCCTTTCTTGGCAGAGTAGGGGTCTTTGTCGTTATCATCAACATGACGATGATGAACGCGATGATCTGACGACCAGTGCAAAATACTATTTTGCAGCGCCATAGCGCCACCAATCGCAAGGATCACACGAACAACCACATTGGCGTCGTAAGTTTTATGCGACCATAAGCGGTGATAGCCGGCAGTTATAGACATACCGGTAAAGTAAAATAGGAATATAGCCGCACCGATTTCTGCCCAATCGATGCCTTGATACGCCACCCATAGCGGCACACCAATAAACGCAATGGCGCCAGATATAATAAATACCAGCACATTAGTAAGGATAAGAGGAGGTTTTTTCATTTTATACAACTTGGCTTACAACTGTTCGCTAATTTATCGTTTTACGAGGCTTCAGGCAAGCAAAACCCAGATTAGTTCTGCTTACATGTGTAAAGTTTAATTATAGTAAAGCTACGCTGAAGCGCTCGTTAATTGTGGCTTTTTCTGCTTAATGCTTGTTTATAAAAGAGATGATTCTGTTTCTCTTTCCCCACTGGTGTGTGTTGCGATAAACTACACATGCTAGTCTTTGATGTACGAAGTTTGATTGCGTTAATGGCTATACAGATGACGTAAGGGCTTCAACCCCAAGCGCTAAAAATCATCAAGCCGTTCAGAGCTAATCAACCTATGGTGCGAATGTGAGTCGACAAGAACAGAAATTAAAAACCCGCCAAAATATCATTCATGCTGCGTTTTCTTTGCTCGATGAAAATCGCAGCTTATCGGCAATCAGCTTGCGTGAAGTTGCCCGAGAGGCAGGTATAGCACCTACGTCTTTTTATCGGCACTTCAAAGATATGGACGAATTGGGTTTAACGCTGGTGGATGAAGCCGGTTTAGCATTGCGGCAGCTTATGCGTCAGGCAAGGCGGCGTATAGCCTCTGGAGGTGGCGTAATACATACTTCTGTTGAAACCTTCATGGAATTTATTGCGGCAAATACAAACGTATTTCGTTTATTACTACGCGAGCATACTGGTACGTCGTCGGCTTATCGGTTGGCAGTATTTAGAGAGATTCAACACTTCATCGACGAGTTGACCGACTACATTATTGAACAGCAGGGCGTAGAATACGCATGCGCGCAGCTTCAAGCTGATGCTATGGTAAGGCTCGTATTCAGTGCTGGGGCAGAGGCATTAGAAGCAGACGATAAACTTCGCCGAGAAATCGGTGAGAGAGTGAAAGCGCAGCTTCGCTTCGTTCAACTAGGTGCAACGCAAAAAAGCGTATAATTGAATTAGTGGTTTAAGTCCACATCGTTTGCTCTAATCAAAGCCACCTTATTTTAATACGTCTTCATAGGCCTTTGTGACTCCAAAGGCCTTGTCAATTTGTACCAAAACTAACTTTTGCGTGTAAGTAAAACGCCAGCCTCAATGTGATGAGTAAACGGGAATTGATCGAATAATGCCGATTGAGCAACGTCGTGAGTTTCGCTTAAAAGCTCAAGGTTTTGCGCCAACGTTTCAGGGTTACACGAGATATACACGATATTATCGTAATCCTGAATCATTCTAAGCGAGTCTTCATCTAACCCAGCTCTTGGTGGGTCAACCAATACAGTTGTGAAATTATATGTACTTAGATCAATGCCTTCTAAGCGACTAAACGTACGTTCACCTTTCATAGCCTGAGTAAATTCTTCAGCGGCGAGTCTTACGATCTTCACATTGTTGAGCTGATTTTGTTCAATATTAAACTGCGCAGCTTGTACAGAGGGCTTGGCTATTTCGGTCCCCACAACATTATCGAAGTGAAGCGCTAGCGGCAGTGAGAAGTTACCTGCACCGCAATACATCTCCAGTAAATCGCCAGAGAGCGGCTTTACGCAATCTAGTGCCCATTCAATCATGCTACAGTTCACTTCGGCATTGGGCTGAGTGAAGCTATTTTCGATATGCTTAAATATGAATTCTTTGCCATTAACGGGTAAGCGCTCAATAACAAAATCGTTGTCGATAATAAGCTTTTGTTTTCTCGCACGGCCGATGATGTTTACTTTCGGAAAGTGAGCCTCGAGTTTCGCCTTTAATTCTTTTGCAGCCTCTTGCCACTTCTCATCTAGTTGACGATGGTATAAAAGGCTGATGACAAGCTCGCCAGATAGTGCAGAAAGATAATCGATTTGAAAAAGCTTCTTTCTTAGCGCTTCATTTGGTCTTACTTCTTTTAACAACAGCGCCATAGCATCGTTTATTACTTTACAAGCAGGAGGAAAGCTATCTACGCGGTACTTTTCTTTTGTTTCTTGGTTGAACATGATGTGAAACAAATCATCGCCCTCATGCCATACTCTAAATTCGGCGCGCATACGGTAGTGCGTTGGTTGCGATGGAAATACGGTTAAGTCAGGCGCATTGAACGGAGAAAGTAACGCAGTAAGACGTTCTACTTTTTCGTCCAACTGAGCTTGATAGCGTTGTTGTTCGGTCGCGGTCATAAAATTCTCCATTCAATGTTGAGGTCGCGAATTGTAGTCCCTTATAAAATAACTGCAACAAGCGCTATCTACTTCTGCATTATTATTAGGAACGACCCAGTAAAAAAAGCTGTATTAAAATTAAACAATACTGATTCTTTGCCGATAATAAGATTGAGGATAGTGAGGATCAAATTATGAACGTGGGTCAAATTAAGGCTTTTATGGGCGACCAGAAGGTCGATCAAAAAGCAGATCAAAAGGCATCAGTTCACCCGAACGAAATGTTGAAAAAGCAGTTACAGCAAGACGGATTGCAGCAAGCGGCTGAGTTTTCTAAACAACAAGCGGCATCAGTATCTGTTTCCAGTAGCCAAACTAGCATCGGCTTACGTGTGGTGAGTAGCAGCCTTAACCAAGCGTTAGTTATAGATGGCCAAAAGCCACAAGAAGCCAAAGAGAAAAGCATTGAAGATAAGTCGAACAGTTTGTTCGACTTTGAAAAAGTTGCCAGAAACGTACTTAAGTTCGTAGGTGGCGTTATTAGAGGTGCGGCAATCGGTGGTGCCAGCGAAGAAAAGCTTAATGGCTTATTTAGCCAAGCGAGAGAAGGCGTAAGCCGTGGATTCGCTATGGCTGAAAAAGACCTCGCTGGTTTTATGAATGAAGAGATTGAGCAAGGAATGACAAAAAGCCGCGATCTAATCGATACAGGAATAAACGATCTGGAAACTGACATATTTGGTCGCCAGCAGCCGAACGCTATAACGCTTTCGTCCTTAAACGCGGTAGCTGCATCGGATGAGAAAAGCGGAAGCTTGCTGATTCGAACTAAAGATGGCGACGAAGTGAGTTTTAGTTTTGAGAGTCTTCGCTCGTTCCAAGCGTCTCAACAACTTAATTTCCAAGCACAGGCATCTCAGGAGCAATCAGGCGGTAGTGGCGAGCAAGGCGAAAACAATTTTTCAGCGTCATACCAACAACAAACTTCGTACCAATACTATGAGCGAAGCGGTATTAGCTTTTCATTGAAAGGCGAGCTTGATGAAGATGAGTTAGAGTCGATAGCTGATTTGGTTGGTCAAGTTCAGGATCTCGCCGACACCTTTTACAGTGGTGACATCGACAAAGCATTTGAAGAAGCGTTAAGTTTAGGCTTTGACGATAAAGAGTTAGTTGGCTACGCGTTACAGTTAAATAGAACAACACAGACCGAAGTGCTAAAGACGTATGAGAACATCCAACATTACAATGAAGACAAAAGCGATAATTCGAAGTTTGGAAATGTGGTTAGCCCTATAGCGCAATATCTAGAAAAGATGATGGATACTTTTGCTAATGCCGAAAGTACGTTAGGAAGTAACGAAGACTATAATACCTTAATAGGTGGGTTGATTAATGAGATGAAAGACGTGCAAGTGCCAGATCTTGTATCTGCTATAAATAGGTTTCATGCTTTCAATCAAACGTTACTTAATGGACTTCCTCAATCTGCTGAGACAAGTGAATAACTAACTATTTGTTAATATAAAAGCCCGGTAGCGAAAGCTAACCGGGCTTTTTTATAGCCTATAAACCGTACTCACAAAATTATGCGTGTTCGACTTTGTCTTTTGCAGGGCGAACTTTTAGGGTTCGCTCCTGAAAGATTGAGTCGTTAGTTTTATCGATAACGCTGTTTAAGTCGTCAGTTACAACTTCGATAAAACCGTATCCTTTTCTTTTTCCAGTTTTACGATCCTTCATTAAGCGAACCGACTGTACTTCAATAAAGCTACTGAAGTATTCCTTTACTGCGTTCTCGTTTGCTCTATAAGGCAAATTACCCACATATAAAGTTTCTACTGATCCGTCATTAGAATGTGCTCTGGCATCTGAGGAAGATGGACTTTGAATAAGAGACGCTAGCCAAGGAGTAACGATACCGCTGATCAGCAGAGCTGCTGAGACGGTCAGTGGAACATGGACGTTTAAACTAGCAGAAGAAAATAACAAGTAACCTGCAATTGCAAAAATAGCGCTAATAACAGCGCATTGAATAAAGCCTACTTTCATATACCTACCTTTCTATTGTTTATTATGGTGTTGGAGGCTGTATATAGTTTACTCATTTGTAACAAATTGAACAATAAAATGTGAAAAAACTAGTCTAAAGATGGATTGAGTCGCTAGAAATGATGCAGAAATGAGCGGTTAACACCAAAAGTGGCTTAAAAAGCAAAAAAATCCAATTTAAGTGTTGATCTTTCACAAGAGGTATCTATAATGCGCTCCACGTTCTGAGGGGGCTTCGAGAAAAACAAAGCCAACTCAGCAACAAGTGCGAAACCAAGTTTTCAAACAAATAAAAAGTTTAAAAACATGGTTGACATCGAAAATAAACGATGTAAAATGCGCACCTCACTCGAACAGGGTGAGTCACTAAGAAGTAACGGCTTCTAGTAAATGTTCTTTAAAAATTTAGACAAGACAATCTGTGTGGGCACTCGTTAAGAGTGTCACAACGACGATTCATATTTCGATATATTTAATTGAAGAGTTTGATCATGGCTCAGATTGAACG
>NZ_JAFLMX010000069.1:0-28167 GCF_017849675.1 Alteromonas sp. AO-Serp | reverse complement strand
CTAAAGAAAACCAGCATTCGTTGATCGCCGGTGTCGGCGCCTGCCTCATTCAGCACATCTTTGCGCAGAATAGTAAACTGACGCATTTGCTTTCGACCTTGCTCATCTACAATCAGCATTCTCGCCATTGAACGTCCGTCATTGCCCGCGTAGTACGCCGCCTGCTCAGCCTTATTAACGATTTCAGCAACATCGATACTACTGGCGCTTTCGTCGCTTTGGGTTGCCAAGGCTTGAGCAAATCCATTACTCGATATAAGTAATAGAGCAACAAGACCCGTGAACATGCTTCGAAGGTTTCGTATTTTTGGTCGACGCCACATGAACACTGATAATATGGAAATACGCATTTTAGGCCTCCTTGAAAACCCAACGTTTAAGCAACGTCATAGCAGCTGGCAACACCAGCAGCGTAACGAGTGCCGAAATAAACATGATACTTGCCAGAAAAATGCCCACGGTGATGTAAGGCACCAGTGGTGCTAAAAGCAGCGGCGTAAAGCCAAGCGCGATGACCAACGCATTACGAGTAATAGCGCTAGCAGGCTCTTCAAACATGGCATCAAACGTTTTACTCACGTCACCCGTTTTCTTGTAGAGCTCTTTGGCTCTAGCCAAAAAGTGAATGGCAAAGTCTACCGACAAACCCAATGTCAGGGCTGAAAGCACGGCAATAGGCATATCGTAATCTTTACCTACAATGCCAATAGCACCGTAAATAAAGGTGATAGTTATGGTAAGGGGCAGCATGGCTAATACACCGAATATCAGTGAGCGCAGCAGCAATACCATCATCACAAAAACAATAATAAAGGCGCTAAGTAAGCTGTCTAACATGCCTGCAACCATGTTGTCCTGCCACACCACATTTAGGTATGCCTTACCTGCCCATTGATATGTCAGGCCATCAGGCAGTGGGTGTTGAGCGAAGTAGTTATCGACTAACTCAATTACCTCGGTCATATCTTGGTTGTCACCACTGGATAGTTGTAGCCACACCAAGGTTTTACGATAGTCTGGTGTCACGAAATGCCACAAGTCTTGAGGCCTATGAGAGGACTGATATTGCAAGAGCGTCTGAGCTATCGCCGGCTGAGTATTAGGTAACTCGTAGTCGCTGTCATTGCCCGAATGCAGCTCTCGGTTAACCACTTTAATCACATCACTGAGGGACTGAGTTTTACCCACCAGCGTTTGAGTGCTTAAGTAACTTTGCAGGTCTGAAAGCAGCGCTACATTATCGGGCTGCTGAAACGTTTTGCTTGTGCCTTTAATTTCATCAATGCTTGAAAGCAAGCGATTTAAGGCGTCATATTCGTTGCTGTCTAGATCACCGAACAATGCATCATCGACGGCAAATACGAGAGTCTCATAATTATTACCGGCATTTTCATTGTTGAGTGTATCGAGGGTTGTTTTGCGCCATTCATCTAACGAAGAGGGCAACACTGCACTTTGCAGTATTTCACCAGCACTTTTCAGCTTGCGGGTATCTTGAATAACAATGTACGCGTTATACGTACCCGCAAACTCCTTATTAAGCGCCTTATCGGCTACGCGAATTTCATGATTTTCTTTAAACCAGCGCACAGGATTATCGTTAATTTGTATTTGGAAAATACCCCACACTGATACCGCGGAAATCACCATAAACGCAACGAGTAATGCCCCTTTATAATTTAGCGCCAAGGTGCGAATACCGTACACAAATCGCTGTAAGTATGTTGTTTTCATTGATGAGGTATTGGCATCGGCGTGCAGTGCAGACTGCAATTTTGCGAGCGCCTCTGGCGACATTCTTGATATATAAGCTGGAATAAAGGTAAGCGTAATAGCGAAAGCCAACAGAATACCTGACCCAATGAAAGCACCGAAAATCTGTACGGGTGGAATGGGAGTTAGCATAAGTGAATAGAACCCTGCCGCAGAGGTCAGCGACGTAAACAGCATCGGCTGAAATAGGTGTTCAACCACTGTGGTAATCACTTCATCAGCCTTTTGACCTGGTTTATAGCGGTCTGAAAACTCAGACAATATATGCACCGAGTCAACAACAGCGATAGGCATCAAAAATATGGCAATCATGGATGACATGATGTGCACAGTGAAACCTAAGCCGATTAGCGCCCCCATTGTGATAATTACCGTTGCCATTGCCACCACCATCGGGGCGGTAATCAGCGTAAAATTGCGGAAAAAAACAAAGAGGAGGATAAAAATCATTAGTCCCGCAGCTGGCGCTGAAATTGCCATTTGAATAAACATTTCAACGCCGAATTGATCTTCAGCAACAGGGAGTCCTGTTATGTGCCACTGCAATGTTTCGTTTGTTGTATTCGCGCCGATAAATGCGCGAATGTCTTCTGCAATTCGAAAGCTTTCATTTTTGTCTTTAATTGGCACATAAATAGCGGCTGCATTTTTAGAAGAAGAGGCTAGGGTTCCCTGTAACATTGGAAGACGTGCTATTGCCTCAGCAATTTTCCCCGCTTTCTCTTGAGACGCCGGAGCGTTTGGCATCATCCAAGAAAACTTAAGCTCGCCACTGTCGCCCTGAGTTATGTTGTCAACCGTTGAAAACGACATGACATCTTGAGCAATTACACCCTCAGTGTTCAATATATGCTGAGAAACCTTGTCTATTGCGCTTAGATTCTCTGGTGTGTAGATGCCTTTATTGGTACTTAAAGCAGCATTATGAGTGGCTGTGTCATTGGCTGGTGATGCTATAACCCCCACCACTATCGCGTCGTGCATAGCAAAAGTATGCTTCACATCGTTATGAAAAACGCGAGCAGGGTGATTGGCTTCAAGCATATTCTCTGGGTCGGTATCTATCGTAATTAGCCGCATTTGATAAGCGCAAAAGACAACAGCCAACAGTAAAGCGGCATAAACCCACTTACCTTTCTGGGTAGATAGGAACAGTAATTTTTCAATAACTGCCGTGAACATAGCTATGAACTCCTACTAGGAAATACATTGATTCCCTCTAATCGTGATACGACTGGGCTAACTCCATCCACTGTGTTTCCTTAGCGTGTTGAATGGCGCTCCACTTTCACAAACCATGACCTTTGATCTGCAGAACATTTCACAACGCCTACCTGCGTTAGCAAAAACAATGGGTACATTTATGGGCCACAGCGTTTATGGGACACAGTATTAAATTAGATTACTCTAATATATAAATAATCTAATGTATTTTTAGAAAAGATCAAGAGCAATGCGACGAGTAACACAGAGAAAAGAAAAGTGTTTGTAAAACGCTACACACCACCGAGAAAAAACTACATACCTACTCAACCTTAGTTTTTCAAATACGAGCTACCCGCTGTCCAAAAATAAAAATAATCTTTAGAAATCAGTAAATTAAAATTATTCTAAATTGAATTTAAGGTTTGGCACAGATCACGCATACATTAGACTAACGGATAAATACAGAACGCAGTTTGTAGCTAGGATAGCTTTAGCGACGGAGAGGCCAAATTGCGTAGATGACAAATACTGAAGGTGACGACATGGGAAGTGCATGGAGTGTGTCACCAAGGAAAAACGGATGTGTCAGTATTGTAGCTAATGGATGCCTGTAGAAGATTCGTTAAATTGCTGGTCGATGATGAGGTTAGGTAAAAGACAACCTAATTAAACTCGCAGGATGCAAGGCACTTGTTTCATAAGGATTGCAAACAAGCTCTGAGTACCTACATCGCAAGCACCGACAGTGATGTCTCGTGCAGCAAGGGATTGTTGACCCAATTTGGATTCGTTGAATGTACGTGTGTGTTGCTTCAGCGAGACCATAGTGAGGACACTGGTAATGTCGTCGATGTTATTAGTGAGTTGTCATCCGACGACTACCCTCTCCCCTCAAAGGCCCATCCCGGCCTTTACATACCTCTGATTTTGGCCCGCCTTTGGCGGGCATTTTTTTATCTTCATTTGTGATAAAATTGCGTTGATTCTTTATCGCCTAACAAAAGGGCTACCTGCGTGCTTTCGCCGTCTGCATCTACTATCGTTTTTAGAGTTCTTTTTTGTGCGTTGCTCGCTACGTCTGTTGGCCAAAGCGTAATGCTTACCACACTCCCTTCTATGGGGCGACAGGCGAACCTTTCTGAATTCCACATTGCCACTATTATGTCTAGCTCTGCACTTATCTTTGCGTTCGGTACGAATGTGTGGAGCAAAGTCGCTAAGCGTGCGGGCTTTAAACGTATTTTAATGGTTGGTCTGTCGGGTTATAGCTTGGGCACATTTGCCTTCGCTAGTGCATGGATGGCAGGATTTTCTGGCATTATAAGCGGCACCAATTTGTTTTTGGCATTGTTGATAAGCCGAAGTCTGCAATCAACCATTATGTCTGCAACTCCGCCTTCTGCGGTAGGTTACGCCGTCGCCATCAGTACGCCCCAAAGTCGAGTAAGTGCAATCAGCAAAGTCACCTCTGCAAGCAACGTAGGGCAAATTGTGGGGCCCGCCTACGCTGGGCTTTTAGTCGGTTTTGGCTTATTAGCACCGTTGTACAGCATCGTTTTGCTAACCTTGCTGGCGCTTACATTGGTATATTTTAAGCTACCTGTTCTGCCGCCTTTGTCTCAGCAAAAAAACGCTCAGCAGACTAGCGACAATAACCAAGCGCCTAGCAAAGTACCTTATGTATTCGTCGCTGCATGTATTTGTGTATTTTGCGCAATGGCTATGATGCAGCAATCACTGGGTTTCTTTTTTATCGATTTTTACGACTATTCACCCGTAGACGCTGCTCGGCAAGTGGGTTTCGCGATGATGGTCAGTGCTGCCGCGTCTCTTACAGCCCAATTTGGGTGGGTACAAAAAGGCCGAATAAGCAAAGAAGCGATGATCACTATCGCGCTTCCGCTATTGGGCTTAGCCTACTTGCTGCTCTTTCTTCAACATTCGTTATTTATGCTTTATGCGGCCATGACATTAATGGGTTTAGGTATGGGAATGGCCTACCCATCTTTGGCAGCTGCAGCAACGACCTACTGCGCCCCCTCTCAACAAGCCACTATCACTGGGTTAATTACAGCGACTACTGCCATGGGCTACGTAATAGGTCCGCCACTGGCAGCTTTCATTTACCAACTGGATATCGCGCTTCCGTTCGCTATAGCGTCAGTGCTAATCGCAGCAACCACGTGCGTCGTCTACATAACATTGAAAAGAATTAGACACGTTGGCTAGGGCCTGTTAACCGTTGCTATACATTTGGCCCAATTCGTCATCAAAGCTAAACAGGCCTTAGCGAATTAATGTCAGCCTGACAGGTGACAGGAATACGCCTATTTCAAAGGTATCTATTTTTTTACCTTTTATTTTTAAAAAAGCGGAACCTTTTTATAATTAGGCTATCTTAACTTATACATGAAGTCGTTGAGTGTGCGTCTTTGTGGTGTGTAAATGTGTTTTCCAAGTTATGTTGTGGTTTTTTAAGGGGCTTTTTAGCCCCTTTTCTTTTGCTCTAATCTTTCCTTTTCCAGTGCGTATTCCTCGCTTATTGTTATAGTGCTAATCCAACGTACACCTATCTATTTTATTTGTATTAGTTTCTCTCAAGACCGGTCAGTTAATCTAAAAAATAGAACTAAACAATCCTGATCATTTCACCTTTAGAAATAGTAATGAGAATTATTTCCAAATAGAATAGCTACTCAAGATCACAGGAGTAAGCTAATGTCTAAACCGCAACCTCGCAGAGCTATTGTCACCCAATCAGTCCGAATTACCCCAAATATGCAGCGTGTACACCTCAGTGGGGAAGACCTTCTTACCTTTCCCTCGGTTACTGCAGGTGCGTACATTAAACTTATGTTCGACCTAGAAGGAAACCCGCTGAAACGCCCCACAGATACGAGCCAAGTGGCAATGCGCACCTATACGGTTGCGCACTTTGACGCAGAGAAGCCTGAAATGGTTCTGGATATGGTTATCCATGCCGATGGTGGTAAAACTGGCCCTGCGTCGGCATGGGCGACAAGTACAAAGCCTGGCGACATCATCACGCTCGCAGGGCCTGGTTCTAGTAAGGGACTCAGCGAGCAATATGATTGGATACTGTTGGCTGGCGACATGACAGCGCTTCCTAGTATTAGAAATCACCTCGCCGAGCTTCCTGTACAAACCAAAGGCTACGCCGTGATTAAAATTGAAGACGAAAAGGATGCGGTTACACTTAAAAAGCCCGAAGGAGTAACGGTGATATGGGAACATGAGCAATCTTTACCTTCCCGCCTCGACCAGTTACCTTGGCTCGACGGAAATCCCACAGTTTGGGTGGCGTGTGAATTTTCTGATATGCGGGCGATTCGGACATGGCTCAAGGACGAAAAATCCGTGGCGCACGAGAATATTTATATTAGTAGCTACTGGAAGAAAGGCCGCAGCGAAGATCAACATAAAATAGAAAAAAGGCAGGACAGTGAAGCGTATGCTAAAACATTGGCTTAGTTGATGATTATGCTTCCTGTAGGCTTTGCAAGAACTTGTAAATTCTGCATAAAAACCAACTGTACGGTAGAATTTTCATAAACAATAAATTCAATACTTTCATGCACCTACAAAATGGAACAGCATTTGCTGCTAAGAAAATAACTGGCCAATTATTCCGCCAGTTTTTTCAACCAATTGTTTGGATAAGGAGAGCAAGTTATGAACAGTGATCGTATTGAAGGTAATTGGAAAGAAATGAAAGGTAAGGTGCAGCAAAAGTGGGGCAAACTTACCGATGACGACCTAGATGTAATTGACGGTCGACGTGAAGAACTAGTAGGTAAGATTCAACAAGCTTATGGCAAAAGCCGTGACGAAGCTGAAAAAGAGGTCGATGGTTACTTTAATTAATCGCCGTCTCCAATATATGAATTAAGACACTGGCAGTATAACAATCTGGTATCACTATGTTGTTAATCTTTATTGCTACTAAAAGGGCCGCTGCATAATTCAGCGGCCCTTTTTATTTGTGTCGTAGTCAAGGGAGGTTATGCCCTTTGATTTTTTATCACTCTTCCGTCTTAGGCTGTAAGTTATCGCGAACTTCCCTTGCGTCAAAGCTCGTTGCCGACGTTGGACGCGTACCTTTGCCTATCTCAATGCTCAAGATACTTTCGATCTCACTTTGCTGAGAGCCCCCTACAAATACACCCGTTTCGAATTGGGTAGTAGGGTGGTAGGACGTTCTGCAAGTGAGCACACCGCACTCGGTAACCCGTGCATATCGCTGGCTAAAGCCTGCGGTAGGTGTGGTTTGCACAGTCTCCTTATCTACTAAGGTCTCTCGGTCAGTCACTACAAACCAGTCGTAACCTTCTAATAACGTAAGCTCGGCAGCACGGAGCATGGCGTAATCCATCGCCTTGCCTTTATCAGATCCCTTCGCTTTGAAATGCACGCGGTATTGGGTATCACTCAACTTACTTTCCGTGTAGCCAAAGCCGCCTTTTTTGGCCTGTCTATAATCAGGTTGACTGGCGCAGCCCGCCATAATTAATACCGCAAGTACTAACATAATTTTAGTTTTCATCATTTACTCCTTCGGCCTTGTCAGCTAGCCAAGTTGCTTCAATTGCGTTTTTCTCTTGCTCTCGGTTTAATGGCGCAGACGCCATCATTTTGTCTAACTCTTCTTCCATTACTTTAGCGCTAGTGGCGGTTTGATATTGACCTGCATTCTCACCTAGCTCGTCCAATTTGCTAGCGGCAAGCTGCCACGCACCTTGCTTATCTTTACAAGCAATCATTACATTTAGTTCATCTTTCGATGCGACTTCAGCCTGTCTACAGTAGTTAAACTCCGTATTTACGAAAGACAACTGTGGCGTAACCGTCACGCCCGAATCAAAAGTTGTTGCTTCGCCAGTTAGATTACTGTCGAGTACCGATGATACTCTCGCCCAATGAGAAGGCTGCGTTGTTTCAGCGCCCTGTTGATTAAAGAACACTAAGCCCGCTAATACCGCCACACTCGCAGCTATTGCAAAAGGCCCCTTCCACTTCGTTTGTTTATGTGGCGCACTATTAGTTGAATTCGCTTTCTTTGGAAACGGCTTAACGTTTTCCGCAGAGCTTTGATTTACGGAGCTTTGATTTGCAGCGCTTGCGCTGGCTAAGCTTGCATCAGATGCCTGTACGCCGTTTGCCTGGCTTAACGGTTTTTCATCACTCAAAAGTGCCACGATTTCTTTAGGCAGCGCCACTGCTGTCGCTTTTTCTGCAGCCACCTTCACAACTCTATCCACTTCTGCAAGTGCGGCGAGTCGGTCAGAAACGGTAACATCGTGCGCTATCGCTTCACGAACCAGATCCATCTCAGCGGTATCTAACTCTCCATCTAAAAATGCTGAGAGTTTTTCGTCAGTTAAGATCACGATAGCACCTCGTTTTGACCATTTAGTAAGTTTGATATTTTTGCTCTCGCTCTGGCAAGACGGCTCATAATAGTGCCCGTCGGTACCTGCAACACTTCAGAAGCATCCGCGTAACTCATCCCTTGTACAGCAACCAAAGAAAGGGTTTCTCTTTGCTCACAGGGTAACTCATCCATAGCGCTTGAGACTTGTTTAAGCGTAATTGTCTGCGTTATAGCGTCATCTATGTCATTGCAGCTATTCGCCGATTGCGCTTCATAGGAAAGGGCATCAGTCGCATTGGTTCTAACTTTCTTCGCTCTGTAATCGTCTATCCAACAGTTGCGGCACACTCTAAATGCCCAAGCCATTAATGTAACTTGCTCAGGAAGCGGTTTACTCAATAGCCGTTCAAGCGTGTTCTGAAGTAAATCATCAGCATCATGCATGTTACCCGTCAACGAATATGCAAACTTTCGCAATGACGGGACGAGTTCAGTCAACTCATCTTTCATTTTCATGTACCTTTGTGAGGTTTCCCGTTATCTCTACCCTGTTAACGAGCCACTTTTGTTTTTATTCCACGTTCTAAGACCTATTTTTTTACTGCACTGTATTGCAGCGGTCTGTGAGCCATCTAGACAAGGCGAATGTTTAGCAGTCTAAAGGGTCGCATTGGAATTTTTCTTCTGTCTAATCGTCACTACACTGTAAGGTAGTGGTAAATGCCTGTTCGCCCTTAACGCACATTTAGAACAACGTTTGTGCACAATGAACCACAGGCTTCTAATAGAGGCTATGGCACAATTTATGCCATTCCTTCTTTAGGCACCGATCTGCCCCAACGTTAACGTAAAGGTAGTAAAATGAAGTACACACTCATTGTGGCGATTTTGAGTTTGATTGCGGCACCAATATCACAAGCCCAACTAGCAGGAACATTGAATCAAGTGGTGTCTCCTGTGCGTCCGATAATTGATAGAACCTCCTCCGACCTAAAGGCCATTCGCGAGGAAGCAAGACGAAAAGCACAATCATCTATCGAAGGCACCAGAGACTTATCAACAGTGGCGTCGGGCGTACTAAGCGACATTCCTGCCCCCCAATTTATCGCTCCTGCAGCAACCACTATTTTATCGACTTCAGGCCAGGTAGTTGTTAATGAAGTAGCGGTTGAAAGTGGCTTTCTGGCTGTCGAAAAAGAGTGGCTATTCCTAGGAGAAGAAGCCGACAAAGTACACTTTCAAGGTGCCAATATTGAAATACAAAAAGCTCAGTTTTTGCCCGCGCTCTCTCAGTGGCTTTTTAAAGTTAAAGTCACAGGAGATGAGGATGATGTGTCGTCTATTCGCAACAGTTTACCCCATAATTTGCAGTCTCAAATTGGTCGAAATCATATTTATTTATCACAGACCAAGCCCACTTCGAACGGGTCTTTTCAAGAGATAAGCAGTGAAAAGCTGGAAACCTGTCCAACCCCACTGCGCATTGGAATGGTTGATACTCATGTAGCGTCCAATCACCCACTGCTCTCACACGTTAATCTAACGCAAGCGTCTTTTATTGTTGGTCATAATCAAGATAGGAATCAGGAGCAAGATGGCAATGCGGGCAGCGAAACTGACGTTGCCTTTTCGTCAGACCACGGTACCGCAGTAGCCAGCCTATTGGCGGCGTCGTTGCCAAAGTCTAGCCAGGTGTTTAACGCCAGTGTGTTTTATTCGCGTAATAGTGTTAGCCAAGGCGCTACGCTGATGTCGTTAATTGAAGGTTTAAACTATCTTGCATCACAGCAGGTAGACGCCATAAACATGAGTCTTGCAGGTCCCGACAACCCTATTTTAGCGCGGGTTATAAATCAATTGGATAAGAGCGGTATTCAAATCATTGCTGCGGTGGGCAACGAGGGGCCAGCCTCTTTACCCTTGTACCCCGCGGCTTATACAGAAACATTGGGCATTACGGCCGTTGATAAATCTAATGTAATTTACCGGTGGGCAAACCAAGGGGATTACGTTGATTTTGCTGCGTTTGGCGTGTCGGTAAATGCCGCACATCCTAATGGAAAAACGATCAGGCAAACGGGAACCTCTATGGCTTCACCGCGCGCCACCGCTTTGTATGCATGCTTTTTGCGCGAAAAACAAGAAAGGAACGCTGCCTTGTTGAAACTTCAGCAGCTAGCTTTAGATGCAGGGGCTCCCGGACGAGACAGCGTATTCGGTTTTGGTGTGCTGCCTTAAATTAAGCGTGCTGTTCATTATAGAATTTATATTAACGCCCACTAAAAATGAACGTTAATGCCTAACTCAGCAATGGTTTCTTGATAATTTGCGCCATCGACACTAGAAGCAAAGTCTCCATATTGCGTAGACAGTTTAATATCAACATTGTTGTGAATGGCGTAATCGGCACTCATCTCAACAACGTGTCTGTCGTCTTCCCTGCCTATACCTCCATCTTGTTCTGAGGCGTAATCTCTTACATCTAATTGATAGGCAACCGTAAGCTTCAAGGGTTTACTAAACACCGCTAGAGGATAGGTGTACGCTAGATCCATCCCAATACTGGTGTAATCGAACACATTATTTTGGGCATCTTCATTTTGATACTTAAGTGCGATTTGGAAGAAGTCTTCCCCTTCGAAGAAGTAAAATAGGTCACTGCGCACAGCAGCTGCTTCACTATCTCGAATTGGCGCACCTTCAGGCGTGTTCTCGAATTGTTTATCGATAAGGTCGCTACTAACACGCAAGTAAGTGCGCTGCCCCAACAATTTTCCGACAGATAATCCAGACTGTTGATAGGTGAGGAAGTCACGCCCGTCTAGCTCAGCGCTAGCGTGATAGTAGTGCGCTCCTAGTTTGGCGAAGTCAAACGCATAGCTGGTGCTAGCGGACAGTGTGGTAAGGCCAAGATCGAACTCGCTTAGCGTTTGATAGTTGGTATTCGCCTGACTTACCGACAGTACATTTTCCCATTTCGCTGTGGGCTTCACCAGCACCTTTAGCTGAGCTTCTGACTGTACCGCGTCGTCGGCCACATCTGAATTCGTATCGAGCTCGCTAACGCTCACATTGCTATCAGAGCGGTACCCTAAATAGCCAGACCCTGAGAATGAAATCGTTTGGTGTTTTGCGTTTGTCTGATTCGCATCTTCATCATTGTGCGAGTGACTGTCAGAGCCCGCATTAGCAGCGCTACTACCGAGTAAAACAGCTGCCACGGACGGCAATAGGCATTTGCGGCCGCCACGAATAAGGTTGTTTGTTGTTGATGAGTGTTGAAGTATTTGCGTATTCATTGTTGTTACCTACCACAGAGAAAGTGAAACTTAGCGATTGCTGTTTTTAAGGAGAGACGTGAGATTTGACTTGAGGTGCTCGCTTTAAGGAATGCACGATAGCGAGGCAGTGTATTCGCACCTGCAGCCTAGACCTTAAATAGCGGCTTGCCTTTCTTTTTAGACAAGCCGCACTCAGACTTTAAGGTGGCTATTTAACGTGCTAGCTCAAGATTGCTCTACGCCCACCTAATGGTTTAGGCCTTTATATTAAAGGCCAAGCGCACCTGAAATACTTGAAGCTACGTTGTCGTTTACAGTGCTTGTTACGGCGCTTTCAACCGAACTCGCCACGGTATTATTTACGGTGCTTGCTACGGTGCTATCCACCGTATTTGCTACCGTGCCTTCTACCGTACCTTCTACCGTATTTCCTACCGTATTTGCGACTGTTGCTGACACAGTTTGCTCGACTGTATTTGAAACTGCGCCTTCTACAGAGCTATCCACCGTACTTGCTACCGTGCTTTCTACCGTGCCTTCTACCGTATTTCCTACCGTGTCAATAATTGTTCCTTCGACAGCGGTGCCAACCATTCCGGTTACAGAACTGGTCACTGAGCTTGCTGCGGTGCTGGCTGCTGTATTAGCTACGCCGCCGTTTACCGCACTTTCGATGGTGCCTGCAGCCGTGTTCGATAAGGTACTACCTGCTGCTGTTTCTGCAGTATTGTTTAGTGCACCACTTACACTGCCAGCTAGCGAACCTCCTGCGGTATTTTCCGCGCCATTGTTTGCTAGTGAACCGATTTGGTTCAATGCCAAGCTTGGCGCTGTCTGCGCTGTACTTTCTGCTTCACTTTCTGCTCCATCGACTTGTTCTGCATTTCCAGACGCTGATGACAGTACAGATAATGACCCAGATACACTACTTGTCAGTGCGCCTGCCACTGGCGAAGTTATCGAGTTCGCCATATCTGATGTTGCAGAAACTTGACTCACTCCCTGATCGGCAGATAGATCGTTGCTTGTTTGGTTTGCGGATAATTGTAAACCGGTATCGGCTGAGCTCTCGGTGGACATTTGGCTCTGCGTAGATGCTTCGCCTTCGGCAGAAGTCTGCGTATTAACCTGATTTGCAGACTGTGTAGTTGCACCGCTTGTTAGTGAAAGTGATGTAGAAGTCGACGCATTAGCTGATGTGTTAGCAGAGAACGTGGTTTCTTGAGCCAACACAGACGTTGACGCGATACCTAAAGCCAGTGCAATTGCAGTATTTAACTTTTTCATCCGTTTATCTCCGTTTTTCATAAAGGACACTGAGATAACGATTGAAGAAAAGTTTTTATTCCGCACTGAGTTTGATTTTTTTAAAAGAATTAAAAAAGCCCTGTAAAAACAGGGCTTTTCGAACTATTTTTCTGAAGCAGTCATGCTCTTTTCCCACCAGGGAAGTGAAAAATCTATATTATCTGGGTCGTAAGTTTTGGCATATTTCATTTTAACTGAACTCCAAAACGCAGCTTTGAAAGCAGGGTCGTAAATAACAAACTCACCCTTTTCGCGATACTGTTCAAACAGTTTTTGATAAGCTCCTACTGGTGTTAACGGGTTATCCTGTTGAAAAACCACATCTCCGCCGTACGCTTCGTAAAGGGCTTTCGATACTTTCCAGCTTTTTGCCATGCCTTCCGCCATTGCCAAACGATAACGCTCTAGCTCTTCATCTTGATAGGCGCCATCGCTGTCCAAATCAACGGTCCATAATTTTATTACAGAATACGCAGATTGAATTTCGCTTTCATTTGGCTCTATCGCATTTTTATCGGCAAAATCTGAAAGAACAGACTCGGTAATTTTATTACCAAGTGCACGCTGAGCTAAAATAGCTCGTACTTCTTTCTCAGACTTGTCAGTTAAAATAGACTGAAAACGGTCAACATCAGCCTGTGAAGGCTGTAGTTCAGTATTAGAAATAGATTTGTTGAACAAACGAGCAATAATCTCGTTTGCGGCTTGCGGTGTATTAATCCCAAGCGAAACCACTATGGCTGCAAATAACACCATAGGAATAACGTTCGAACGCGTCACTTTGTATGCTTCCCTAAGTTCCAATAATTAGCATAAGCACAAGACACATTCATTTATTATTGTAAGAATTTTCCGTTGTCTTGCGAAATGACATCTATAAGGCTTTATACTTTAGATTAGTTTTGTTTAAAATTCCACTTTCTTACGCATAGATTTTTTAGCACCTTGTTGTTTTTTTACATCTACACGACGTGCTTTTGCCGCACGGCTCACCTTTGTTTTTATGCGCGGTTTTTGTTCAATTGTCGCAGCCTTTATCCACGCAACAAGTCGCGCTAGCGCATCTTCTCTGTTTTGTTCTTGCGTTCGATAATTTTGCGCTTTAAGCACAAAAACACCGTCGTTGGTTACGCGACTATCTTTAAGCTGAAGTAGCTTTTCTTTCAGCTTTTCAGGCAGCGATGATCCATTTATGTCGAAGCGTAAATGTATGGCGCTACTTACTTTGTTCACATTCTGCCCACCGCTACCTTGTGCTCGAATAGCTTGCAATTCAGCTTCGCTTTCATCTATCGCGATAGAAGGGGTTATTATTAATTCCATCTCAAATCCTAATACGTCATGGCGTAACCACGTTAACGTTGCAGCACTAGCGGCTCTACATCTATAGGTCACTATCACTACTGCTTACTTGACCATTTTTGCGTTAACCGATAGGTTGTTTTTTATCCTTATTTTGGACATAAAACATGATCATCGCATTGCTCATCATTATTTGTATCGTTGTAGCGCTTATTTGGTTTACCGCCAAAATGGACAGCAATATCGAAGCTTCATTCACACCATCAGGAAAACTTACGCCTGTTGATGGTGGAATTATTCACTGGCAAAAGCAAGGAAACGGTCCGGCGCTTGTGCTGATTCATGGTTTACTTGGCAATAGTAACAATTTTAGCGAATTAGCAAAAACCCTCGCTTCCCGCTACACGGTCTATACCATTGATCGTCCAGGCAGCGGATTTTCGAGCCGCTATAAAAGCACATCCGCCAGCTTCGAACAGCAAAGTAAAATGATACTCGAGTGGATGCAAAAAGAGGGAATAGGTAGTGCGAGCATCGCTGGGCATTCAATGGGAGGAGGAATTGCACTGAGGATGGCAATCGATGCACCTGACAAAATAAAATCGGTTTCGCTTCTATGCCCGTTAACTACACCACTAAAAGGTGGTGCCGGGCCTCTTTCGGTGCTTTACATACCCAATGAATGGGTACGCAGCAGTGTTGCAAAAACCATTGCCAGTCCACTGCGTGCAAAGTTAGGTCGAAAACAAGTCGCACAAATTTTTCACCCCGAACCTGTCCCCCCGTCCTTTTCAACTGAAGGCGGTGGTTTGTTAGCGCTTCACTCTCGAAGCTTTTATGAAGGTAGCAGAGATACAGTATCTGCGCAGGGCAGTCTGCACCGTCAGCAAACTCGTTATGAAGATATTCAATGCCCTGTTGGGGTATTGTATGGTGAAAAAGATACTATCTTGAGGCCCGACGAGCACATCACCGCGGTAACAAAGGCAATAGGAAGTGCGGTACACAAAATTATTTCTGGCGCTGGCCACATGATCCCCGTTACTCAGGTGCAAGCGTGCGCAGACTTTATAATATCGATTGACGAAAGCGCTTAAGTAAGTGGCTTAGTGAAGCCTTGCACCTGTCTTTTCAACGTGCTCTTTATGAGAAAACTCAACAACGGCGAGTGTGCGCTCTCGACCACAAGTCGACTGCTTCAGTTTGCGAAGCTGATCGGCGACTCTCTCAATGCCGTCATACGCTTTGCACATTTCAAAAGGGGTCGCGCCCAGCGTTATATTGTAACTGCTAAACCACGCCTTCATTTGCTCACTGTCCCCATCTGACAATGAAATGAGTAAATGATACATACGAATAAAAGCGAGCTGCTTTCTGTACTCTGATGTGCCACTCTCAAACCCAAGTAGCGTAGTCTGCGCCAAAGAAGATGGAGAAATACCCAATATTTCAGAAGCTTGCTTGATATTTAAACCGAGTTCCTGGTATGCCCAAGTGAAGGCTTTCGTAACAACGCTGGTAGGAAATAGTGATCTATTCATAATATCGCCTCGTTTCATCGAACAATGTTATACAGATGTTATGAAACGTTGCGAAATGCGTACCAAGTTTTATCTACAGCTTCATTGCTACTTTCTCACGATGCAAATCGATGCCATCTTTATCGACGGAAAATCCTTTTGAAGACAACCAATCAACAGCATCTTCTATGGAATCCACAAAAATATAATCAATATTGGTATCGCGATACACGCGTTTAAGTTGCGCCTGCGTGGTTGCTCGAACGCTTGACTCTCCCATCACTAATGCCACATGAGTGAGCCCTATGGGATTTACCGAAGCCACACGTTCGTGAAGCAGCGCTTCAGCATCAGGAATGAGTAGTGATTCGCCAACAACACTAACAATATCGCACCAAGCTTTCCCATGTAAGCACTCGGAAAGCGTGCGATACTCACTGGCAAAGCTATTTACACACTCTCTGTTCCACGGCCCATAAGCTTGCGTTAGCACCGCATCACCACAGCGTGTAATAATAAATTCACCATGAGCATACTGCATATAACCACCTAACTACTTCGATAAAATATTAAGCTAGCAAATACCGTTAAGGCGATATATGCCTTTGACTACGAGTTGTTTTGAAACAACACGTAGTCAAAGTATGGTTCAGTATTGAGAAAATTGAAAATTAAGCGGCAAGAATGTTGATCAGCTCAGCAAACGTAGGGCGGCCCTGTATATCAAGCGGCAAACGCAGCTCTCTAGCAATGTCACTCACGCTGATTACGCCACGAATTTCATGGCTGTCTCTGTCCATGACAAGGCAATGGTGCTGCCCGTAGTCTTTGAGTGTTTCTATCACGTCGCCCACTGATGAACGTATTAGCTCACTGAAATCAAACGACATGAGCGAGGTTTTAGGACGCATGAAATCATGAACAGTGAGCTCTTCTCGCTTAATCTTAAGCTCGCTCACACGCTGAATGATTTGCTGTTCACCGACATCGTGACTGGTCACAATACCAATGAAACGGTTCTCACTGTTTACCACCAGCATCATACGCACATGAGACTGACGCATAATCGACTCTATTTTCGTCGCTGGAGTTCGAGCATCAATAACGTGTGGTAAGTGCTGCTTAAAGTCAGTGAAGACCGCCATAGCAGATGATTTTACAGTAATAGTGTTTTCAACAACCGGCCATGCCAATGTATCGATAGCTTCGGTTTTATATAGATTTAAGGCGTGCATACCTTTCTCCTAATCAAAAATAAAAAATTCAGTTTTTTAATGATTAAGTGAAAGAAGGTGGCCCTCGAATGATGTTATCGCGCTGCCTAGTAAAGGCTTTTGCATCAATCGTTTTTCCAGCCGAAAACCGGTATTTTTCCAAGCCGCTGGTGATGTCGACAAACGAAATGCCATCATCAATGTCGTCGTCAGATACTTCAAAAGCGGAGCTTTCCCATTCGCTAATGAGGGTTGAGAGCGTATTTGCACTGTTCGACTGCCCCGCAATATTTTGCACACTTCTTCCCTCTCCCAATACGGAGACGGATACTAGTGATGAAAATAACGCTGGCAGAATAACGGCCAACAAAACGTACGAAACGCGCAAAGCGTACAACCTCTACTGAACTAAACAACATTGAAGCAAAGCAGCCACTTTTGTTACTGCCTATTTAAACTATAAGAGTATTTAGCGCGTTTAATAGAGGTGTTTAGCGCATTTTATCGACCATTAAACGACGCGTCTTCGAAAACTAATCGTGTCGCGACTCAGGTTTGGTGGGTTGTTTGCTGTACATTCGTTCTAAAAACAAGAACGAACACTCCCATTAAATGTGATGTTTAGCCAACGTAATTAGAAATACACTAGATTCAATTGATGCATGAGGTGTTTTTTCAGCGGTCATTTAGCGTTTGAGATAACGCATTAACTGAAGGTCTAAACAACCTGATTGCAAGTAAGTAATAACGGAAGTGATATGAAATCAAGATGGTCCAGACCTATAGTTATTTTGCATTGGATATCTGCCATTGCCATTGTCGGCATGTTTGCTTCAGGGCTGTGGATGGTCGACCTCACATATTACAGCGACTGGTATAAGACGGCACCGCATTGGCACAAGAGTGTTGGATTAATTTTGCTTGCCATCACTGTTATTCGCTTAGTCACGCGCGTTGTTACTTCACGGCCGCCGTCACATGGCACCCCGTTAGAAAAAAGGTTAAGTCGCATAGGTCATGGGCTTCTGTACACCTTGATTATCATGCTATTCGCGAGCGGCTATTTAATTTCAACGGCCGATGGAAGAAGCATCGACGTATTTAATTGGTTTTCTGTACCTGCAATGGGCGAATTCTTTGAAAATCAAGAAGACATTGCAGGAGAGGCCCATTTTTATATTGCGTGGTCAGTGATTGTATTAGCAATCATTCACGCGCTGGCTGCGCTGAAACACCACTTTATTAGTAACGATGACACACTGAAGCAGATGTTACGGCTTCGATGATATTGAGGAAAAAGGAGAAATGATGAAGAAGTTAACACTTGCCTTGGCCGCTGCGCTGTCTTTAAGCACCGCTAACGCCGCAGATTATGTGATTGATAGCAAAGGCGCCCACGCGTCTATCAACTTTAAAATTCAACACTTGGGCTACTCGTGGCTTACTGGTCGCTTCAACGATTTTAAAGGTACTTTTAGTTACGACGACGCAGCACCTAGTGCAGCAAAAATTATGGTGACTATCGATACCGACAGTATCGACTCAAACCACGCAGAGCGTGACAAGCACCTTAAGAGCGACGATTTCTTAAACGTTGACGACTTTCCAGAGGCGAAGTTTGTCAGCACAAAAATTGTCGATAAAGGCAATGGCATGATGGATGTAATGGGTGACTTCACGCTTCATGGTGTAACAAAGCCTATTACAATTGAAGCCAAAAAGATTGGCGAAGGCAATGACCCATGGGGCGGCTATCGTGCAGGCTTTATGGGCACAACGACGATTGCACTTAAAGATTATGGCATCGACTATGATTTAGGCCCAGCGTCGCAAACGGTAGAATTAGAGCTTCACGTTGAAGGCGTGAAACAATAGCTATTTACATTTAGTCCCAGCGAACTAAATTTATGATTTAAGAAAGCCCCAAACATGGGGCTTTTTTTACATGTGGTTAGTGAAGCTTCAGCTTAGGGCTGATGGCCTGACTTAACTTTTTCACAAGGAGCTTTAGAGCACCTTTAATTTTTCCGTGTACTGCAAACTGGTGCATATTATACAAAGAAACGTAAACCAACTTAGCTAGACGCCCTTCAATGAACATACTGCTGTTTGACAGTGACCCCATTAAGCTTCCAACAGTGCTGTATTTACTTAAGTGAACCAAGGATCCATAGTCCTTGTAAGTAAAATCTTTCGTGTCTTTTTGAGTAAATAACGACGTTATATTATGCGCAACAATATCCGCCATTTGGTGGGCAGACTGCGCTCGAGGCGGCACCCACTTCCCATTGTCCTGCTGGAAACCACAGCAATCGCCTAACACCCAAATATTCTTATGAGATGAACTGCGAAGCTGCTTATCAACAAGAATTTGATTGGCTCTGTTCGTTTCAAAAAGCGCAAGCTTTGTTATGAAGTCCGGTGCTTTCACCCCCGCAGCCCACACCATTAAATCAGCGTCAATCCGACCACCGTCTTTTGTGATCAGCCCTTTCGCGTCGGCTTCTGCCACCATGGTTTGCTCTTTAATGTCTACGCCCAACTTATGCAGCGCTTTTCTTGCAGAGTTTGCTATACGCTCAGGTAGCGCAGGCAATATACGCTCTCCCGCTTCTACGATCGTAATCTTAAGACGAGAAGCTGACATGTCTGGCATTCCGTACGCCTTGGACAAATTCGCCACATGGTGAAGTTGAGCGGCTAGCTCAGTACCTGTTGCTCCTGCCCCGACAATAGCGACATCAATTCTGGCGTCTTTATCTTCTTGCTGATTGATGCGGATTAGCTGATTAAGAAGCGCTCTGTGAAAACGTTCAGCTTGCTTTAACGAGTCAAGAAAGTAGCAATGCTCAGCAACGCCAGGTGTGCCAAAGTCGTTACTCACGCTGCCAACCGCCAGCACTAACTGGTCATAATGAATCTCTCGTTCAGGCAAAACCTGAGTCCCTTCTTCATCGATTAAAGGCGACAAGGTTATGGTTTGCGCTTGCGCGTTAAGCGAGCACATTTCACCTAATTGAAAGCGGTAGTGGTGAGCTGCAGCGTGGATGGCGTAGTCCACACCGTCTGAATGCTTATCAATTACACCGGCGGCCACTTCATGTAATAGCGGCTTCCAGATATGGGTTCGACTGCGGTCGACGAGGGTAATTTCGGCTTGTTTCTTTCTCCCGAGGGTGCGGCTTAAGCGACTGGCTAATTCAAGACCACCAGCACCGCCACCAACAATTACTATTTTTTGCATGGGTATACCTATTAACAATCATTCCACGTATGCCGCCTGACCTTTCCAAGCGCTATACATGGCGTGACTGAGACCCATGCTGATGCCTACAGACTACGCCTGATGCCGCTGCGGTACAAGCAAATCACGGCAATAGTCTGTATTTTCAAGATTAATAATTATCTATTACGGCTGCTTATTTAAAGCTATAACGTGAACGATGCCGTTATCATGAAGTTTCGAGGCCGCCCAGGAAAATATCGAGGGCCTGTGAAGCTAGTAAAGTCTGCGCGTTCAGCGTAGTCCGTATCAAATACGTTGTTAACCCGCGCATACAATGTAACGTCTTCGTTCACGCTGTAGCGTACACGCGCATGTACCAAGTCATGCCCCTCGTACTCGTTGAGATTTTCAGCGTCGGTGAAATAGCTCGAAACATGCTGCCACTCTAGCTGCGTTTGTACCTTGCTCGACATCTCAAAGCTTAAACGAGCGTTAAACTGAAGCTTTGGCGCAGTATCAATATCATTACCTTTAATGTCTTGTTCACCTGAGAGCTGACTGTGCTCGTAGGTATGCTTTGCGTATGTACCAGCAAAATCTAAGCGCAGTACATCGCTTAACGGTTGGTCAAAAGTAAGCTCTACGCCTCTATGCCACGTTTCGCCGTTGCTTACGTTGAAAAAGTCGCTGTCGCGGTAAATCACATTATCTTTTTGTAGGCTGTAAAGGCTAAGCGTATAGCTGCCGTCAAATAGTGTTCCTGTAACGCCCATCTCGATATTATCGGCCGTTACCGAGTCAAGATCAGTAACAGTCTGTGCACGCTGCAAACGATACAGCTCTGTTGCCTGAGGCGCGCGATAGCCTCTTGCGATGCCGCCAAATAACTGGGTTTGAGGGTTAAGTTGATAACGAAGTGAAAGCTTCGGACTAAAGTTATGAAAATCATTTTCGCTGTCTGCTGGTCTGGAATATCTGCAGCCGCCAAAACCGCACTGCGTGCCATCCTCGCGAACACGACCAACATTCATATTGTTGGTGTAGTCGTATTGCATAGACTCAAAGCGCCCGCCGACAGAAATAGCCCAACGCTCAGCTTGCCAATTGAAGGTAAAGAAAGGCGCAAATAGCGTGGCATCTACATCATAATCATAGTGCTTTCCTACAGGTATGGTTTCAACCAAAAAGGCAGCCCCTTCTGTGGCGCTGTCTTGTGACTGGGTTAATTCACCTTCTGTGTATTCTACGTCTAATCCTATATCTGCACTTAGGCTGTCATTAATGACGTAATTGAACTGAGACAGCACACCAACGCCTTTTTGGGCATTCGTTTCAAGGGGTTTGCCTGGAAGAAAATGCATTCTAAAACGCATGTCCTGGTTGCGTAAGTAAGGTGTAATCGACAGTGCATGACCACCGCTAAAGCTTGTATCGAACTTGCTCCATAGCCTAAAACTTTCTGCTTTTCGAAACGCTTCGGGGTTTGGGTTGCTCTTGGCTATTTGTGTATTTTTGTAGCTTTCAAACCCTTCGATGTAGCCGGCAGTTTCTTGGTCTAAATGGGTATAGGTAAGGCCGCTCGTGATAACCGTGCTGTCCCACTCTAGCCTGTGGCGAAGCGAGACTTTCTCTTGGTCAACGCCCTCTTCATTTCGATATCCTGTATCTCTGGTAACACTGGCGGCGATACCCACGCCGCTGCGACCAAAGTCTTTCCCTTCTTTAAGCTTTACGCGATGAAACCCATAAGACCCGTAATCAACGCTAAGCTCTCCGTCGCCTTGGGTTGTGTCAGGGGTAATCACATTAATCACACCATGTATCGCATTAGAGCCATAAAGCGCTGACGCAGGGCCTTTTATCACGTCAATACGCTGTGCAATTTCACCGTGTGCTTCAAACAGCTCGTTAATATTGCAAAAACCTGCTGCGCGCAACGCAATACCGTCTTCTGCTGCTAAAATTCCGCCGCACGCGCCAGCGCCGGTTAACACTGGCGAACGAAGGGCAGGTAAATACTCTTGCCCATTGCCCCGCTGTACGCCGGCACCCGCAATGTAATTCAGCGACTCTTGGATATGTTGAAATGAAAGCAGCGAAAGCGTTTCTTCTGAAATAGACGACACTGCATAACCGGAAGCATTCATATTTCCCTGTATACGAGAAGACGTGGTTTCAATTCTTTCTATTTCATTGGTTTGTTGAGCGATGGCTGAATGCGATAGCAGAGACACAGCTAGCAACGACAGAGGAAAGCTTGGGGCAAAGCGCATTATCTATCCTTATGATGACAAAATGTTTTTTTAGCAACTGATGCTAGTGTATCGTTAATTTAGGCAAGAATGGGTTAAAACTCGCTAAACTGTTGCGGCATTTTGACAATTGCGTCATATCTCTGATTTAAGCGTTGGCGTAGACTTTGCAGTTCGCAGACTTTACTGTCACAACACAAGTCTTAGTTTTATACACTATTTCTAATTTACGTGTATCTAACGCATATAGACTGGCAGTACGTTAGTAGATTGCAGCAATGGGTTAATCACTCTTTGCCTGAATTAAGAACATCAAACTTTGTTCGCTGGAGGAACCATTGGACACACTTATTCCTAGTCTTTCACAGCTTATCGAATTCGCTGTTGCTCCCGTATTTTTACTTACCGGTATTGCGGGCTTCCTCAATGTTATGTCGTCTCGGCTGGGCCGAATATCCGACAGGGTGAGGGTGGCAGAAAGACAGATTCATACCCTTTCAGACCCGCATATTGTCGATCGCTCAAAGAAAGAAATTAAGGTGCTATGGCGCAGGGTGAAAGTGATTAACTGGGCGATTGGGCTATGTGTCGCCGCTGGACTGATGGTGTGTACCGTCATTATGGCGCTGTTTTCCGGGTCGCTATGGGTTGTCGATTTAAAAACACCAGTCATCGTATTGTTCATACTGGCTATGATGTTTCTTATCAGTGCGCTCATTGTTTTTCTGGTTGAAGTAAAACTTGCGACAAATACCATAAATATGGTCAGGACCATCCGCTAGCCACGTATCGACAACGGCTTGCTCGCTGGCGTTCAATTGATCCCATCAGCGACACACCAAAAAGGCGGATAGCGCGTAATGATTACCTTCTCTATCCGCCTACTTATTTTTAGGCTGTCGCGATTGGCTTAGTTTTGAAACTAACATTCATATGCAAAGAAGCAACGTTGCCTCAATGTTTGTCATACTATCGACTACTCGTCCTCAGCGAGTGTATCTAATACAGAAAACAGAACGTTAGCGCCAATACGCGACACTTCTTGGTCGTACTTGTTCTCAACGTTAACGCCTTCTTGACCGCCAGCCAAATCACTAATAGCTCGAACAATAATCCAGTCAACGTCGTTAACGGTACATACTTGACCTATTGCGGCTGACTCCATCTCTGTTACTTCGGCATTGAACACGTCTCTTGTCCACTTTCGATACTCGCGGTTATCCATAAAGACAGACCCGGTAATACCATTTCCGCCTACAAAGAGCTCGGCATCCCGCTCACCAAGCACGCGCTGTGTTGGCATAGTACTCATAGCTTGTTTCGCCGCAGTTAAAAGACGCGGTGTCGCGCTGAAATAGGCGGTGTCTTGTGGTTTATCCATCCCCTCTTTCACAATAAGCACTTCGTCAGGATGAATGAACTGAAAGGGCTTATATTTGGGTGTGTGAGGATCTTTAGCGCGGCGTTCATCTTGCTCTTCAATGAACTTTGCATAATATTCAGGCAGTATGTATTCGCCCGGAACATTCGGATCTTCATTGGTGTACACACTTTCATCATGGTAGTACCAACGCGCCGGAACAATGACGTCACCCGGTTGCCATTTTGGGTTAACTGCTCCCGCAATCCCCATGTAAACCACTTGCTTAACCGGAAAGTAATCCAACGCCATCTGCATAGTCATAGCAGCGTTTGCAATGCTCATTCCAGTAGCGAATATTAATATTGGCTCGTCGTGATAGGTACCTATGCGATACGTAACGCCTTTGATGGTTGTGGTTGTGTGAATGGATGCATTGGGATCTTGCTCAATACGGTTAAGGATACCCTGCATTTCGGGTGCGTAGGCTACGGTAACAGCAGTAAACGCAGGCTGTGAGAACGCGGCGGGCCCGTATGAAGCGCCAACGGACGTTTTAGTAGAAGTACAACCGCCCATCCACGAGGTGGAGAGCAGAACAATAATCATCAAAGTAAACTGTTTCATTCGCGATTCTCAGCTGCATAGTTAGTGAATAGTTAAACTAGCACTTTAATCGGGCAAAGAAACGCTGGATTTCAATAATTTACCATTTAAAAACATAAAGAAAACATCTTTAAAACAAGGTGATCCCTAAAATTACTTTTAGCTACAAATGCGAAGAGAATGCATAACTTTCCATTGTAAGCATTGCGTAAAGACGTGCTTCAAAAGCGTTCATCAACGTTAAAATACGGTAAAATTCGACTATTTCCGTCGTTAATTTGCTACAAATGAAGAGTAAAAATACTGCGGCCAATAAAAAGGATTAACTAAGCGCCATGAATACTAAATTACTTCGCTCTCTTCAGGTTTTTGTTGCAGTAACAGATAGCGGTAGCATGAGTGTAGCTGCGAGAGAGCTGCACATGACTGTCTCTGCTATTAGTCAGCAGTTAAGAAAGCTAGAACACGATATCGGCCTTAGCCTTTTTAACCGAAATACCCGAAGTTTGAGCCTAACGGAAGCAGGGCGCATCTATTACGAAACCAGTAAGCAAATGCTGCAAACCGCAGAACTTGCCCAGCAAAAAATTGAAAGTCTGCAGGATGACCCCACAGGTAAAATAAACATCATCGCGCCGGAGGGTTTTGGCGGAGGACTGTTAAGCGAGCCACTGAAAAAGCTTTGTGAAGAATTTCCTAAAATAACTATTTCTTTAACCGTAACTGACGAGCCTAAAGACATTATCGCTTCCAGTGCCGATCTTGTTCTTTGCTTCGCCCCAGTCTCAGATACAAATTTCAGCAGTTTGGTACTCGCTACCTGGAAGCGCATCTTATGTGTCTCTGCAGACCATCCACTTGCAAACGAAACTCTGACTTCGCCTGAAGCGCTTAACGCGCATACATACATCGCTCACAGACATATTGAAGAATACGTCATGAAGCACGAAAGCGAAGGCGAGTATGAATTAGATACACAACGCATTGATGTCAACTCAATGCAGACATTGATTAAACTTACCCAAGATAGTGTTGGCTATGCGGTTCTTCCCGAACCAGAAGTGAGACATCTATTAAAGTCTGGTGAAATGAAGCAGCTCTTCACTGACTGGGAGTTACCAGATTATACGGTTTATGCGGTTACACCGAAAAGGGAGCTAATGCCTGCAAAAATCGGCGCAGCAATTACATGTCTTCAAGATTTATTTGCGCAAATTTAGTCGTTAAACAGCGCACAAGACCCCCATCGCACATAAAAATGCGACGTTATACCAGTGTGCATAGGTCATTACCAAAAAGGCAGCGTAAATACGCTGCCTTTCTTATTTGACTTGGCTTCTTTGAAATTAGAAGCGAGTGTTCATTTGAACACTTAGAATGTGCGCAGTAGCTGACTGTGTGCCAGAGAAGTTAGTGGTAAAGTCAGTACCAGGAAGAACATTGCTTAGAATCGTTCTATCTTTGTCGATATTCGCTTCACGGCCATCAATGAATACGTAAGCCACGTCAATTGATGTATCTTCGCTTACCGTGTAAGTCATACCACCAGAGAACCAATGACGGTCTGTATCTGGGATACTTAGTGAGCGATTTTCTACCGATACCACACCGTCATCATAAGCATAGCCAGCACGAAGGGTAATTTCATCGTTTAGGATGTAAGTTACACCAAGCGCTGCACGCCATGAGTCGTCGAAATTCTCTTCTTTAATTAGGAAATCGATGCCGTCTTCTAGGTTAGCTTCAAGCTTCTCAAACGTACTCCAGTCAGTGAAAGTAACACTTGCTTGCACAGACCACTGATTGTCAATTTTTTGATCAATCGCTAGCTCTGTAATCGCAGCAAGGTTCAAATCTAGACTACCAGGCTGGTTTAAGTTGATAGGAAACACTGGCGTCTCTGAAGATACCGCGCCTTCTAGTTCTAGTTTCGTTTCTGCACGGTATGAAAGCGCAACATTAGTCATATCAGTTGGTTGCCAGAAAATACCGGCGTTCCAACCATAGCCCCAATCGTCACCTTCCATGCTAAACAGTGAATTGCCAGGAGTAAGCGTAGGTAATGTAATACCTAACGCTTCTGCTGTTGGCGCTAGGCCTGCAACAGTGCCCGCTAGCGTGTTTGATACGCCAGAACCAATTTCAGCTTCAGCGTAAGTGATGTTTAAACCAAAACCTACCATAAGCTGCTTATTCACTTTATAAGATACAGCAGGGTTTAGGGTTACCGTTTTTACTTCAGCTGTGTCAGCAAAATGCAGCGCACCAAAATCATCAGAGTAATCTGAACGAAGACCGTAGGTTGTGAATACACCTACACCAGCAGATAGCTTTTCATTAATTGGGCTTACATAAAAGAATCCTGGAACAAAAGCAGTATCTGCAATGTTGTCTTCTGCTGCTGGCATAGGTTGCCCAACTGGGGCTTCGCCTAACGCATAGCTAACATCACCATCGATATCAACATTCGGATCGATAAAGCTTACTGATGCACTGAACTCAGCTTCTTTAAATACACCAATCGCTGCAGGGTTAGTTGCTAAAACGGAGGCATTCTCTGGCTTAGCCGCTTGACCAGCCATGGCACGGCCTAGACCGTTTGCACTGTGTTCATTAACTTGGAAACCAGCTGCCAGCGCAGAAGAAGAGGCTAAGGTAGCAAGCGCTAAGCAAACTGAGGCACGTAAAGAAAACTGTTGCTTCATAAGATACTCATTGTAAAAGGGGAAAATTGCATCGGGCATTCTACGGATCTGAGTACTTTTGTTCAATGCAAGTAAACGCCATTTACGCACTTTTATCGCATTTTTTACAATTATAGCGACAACTTCGATTCATTTGTAAGCAAAGTTGATAATACACAGTTAATGAAAGATCTCAATATTGTTAACACCATTTTAATTGACTATCACTAACAACTATTGGAAATGTGAAAACGTTTCACTCAAATTTATAAACAGTCAGCGTTAGAGGTTGTGTTTATGCCCATAAACCCCACCCTCTTTTTAGGGTTTGGACGCGACTGTGTTAAACAACGCGCTGCTCCGTTCGAAAAACGCCGTTCCCATTTACTTGTTGCCGGAGGATACCATGTCAACATACAAAGCTATTACGCTTGTTAAGCGTCCCCATGATAGAAAAATTGGTCCGCACCTTTTTGAAAGCAAAGAGCTTGAAATTCCTACGCCTAAAGATGGGCAAATTTTAATAAAACAAACCTATATGTCTTTAGACCCTGCCATGCTGGGGTGGATGAGCGAAGACAGAGAAAGCTACATCCCACCTGTCGAGCTTGGGGATGTGATGCGCTCAAGCGGTGTGGGCGAAGTGGTGGAGTCGAACAACCCTAACTTTTCAGTTGGCGACAAAGTGATGGGTATGACCGGCTGGAGTGAATATGTGCTAAGTGATGGCACTGGGTTTAACAAACTTCAGCCTGGTATTACCGAAGAAATGGCTCTGTGCGTTTTCGCACTACCAGGACTGACAGCCACAACGGGTTTGTACAATTTTGGCGACCCAAAAGCAGGTGAAACGCTTATTGTTACGGGCGCAGCAGGCTCGGTAGGTTCCATTGTGGGGCAACTTGCGAAAGCAGACGGCCTTCGCGTAATTGGGGTCGTAGGTAGCGACGAAAAAGCCGACTGGATTGTGAACGAACTTGGGTTTGACGGTGCCATAAATTACAAAACCGATAATTTAGAAGAAAAGTTGGCGGAGCTTACAC